>CAZRLL010000018.1:0-30842 GCA_964600735.1 uncultured archaeon | reverse complement strand
AAACTAAAAATAGGTATTTGGAATCAAACCTTAAATGCTTATTCGGTTGTCGATTTATGCACATAATTTATGCACATTTTAAGATAATAGGGGACAATTGTAAATCAGTCTACAAAAAGGATTAATATGGACTCAATCTTATTTTTCTGTTATTTACAGGACTCTATTAATAATTTCATCTGGAACCCCAAAGCTGAATCAAGAAAATTATTTTTCTCTAATCTGTAATAATCAAAAATCATGAACTGCTTATAAAAGAATCCTCAGATAACTAATAACAATGGCTACATTACAAATTGATTACCGAACAGAAAAAAGACTGAAATTGTATGACATGCTGGTAGAGAAACTACCAGATCAATACAAATCTATAATGCAGCAAATTGATGAGAAAGAAAAACTAGCATTTGCAAAGTATGTTAAGGAGCTATATGAGCCTTCTATCCGCACTCATTTTGCGATTTACTGTCACCACCAAATCAGTAAACACTATCTCTATGTCGACCTAAACGAGATGATAATATTACTAGGCGGGAGAAAGAAAAAAATAATTTCCCTGATTGAGAAAATGCGAAATGTGGGATTAATTAGCAAACAACCCAATAGAAAATTAATACTTGGCAGAAGCATGAGCATGCAGCTGGATTACCTGGCAGAGCATATGAGCGAGGTGCGAGAGAGGTGTAAACCAATTCAGTCAAAAATTAAAAGTACAATAGATAAATACCCCAGACTAGACACAATAAGAGGGGAGAAGGATGTGATCATCACTATCATGCTTTGTCATCTTGAACTCCCAGAAATCGATATTTCCAGATATTGTGAATATTATTCCAAAAGTGAGCAACTTCATACACGAATTAAGAGGTATTTATACAAGATCAAGCCAACATAATAAGCTCAAAATATTGTGAAATAATCCGGTAAAATATTAAGAAAGATAAATCAATTTGAAATGGTAAGTTTCAAACTATCTAGATCGGTTTTAGCAATTTCATCACGCAAAAATTGGACAAATTCAACACGTTCTGCCTCTTGGAGTTTAAGTTGACTAAGTTCGTATTTGATACATTCGATTATATTCATTATTGAAATGAACTTGTTCTTTTCATATCCCATAAGTGTAATATGGTCTATATATAATAAAAACTAATTATCTCTGATCATTAAAAGTGATCATCCCAATTCTGAGATCTTGATGCTTCTCAACAGAGAAATATTGTGAATGCTTCCCCGATAGCAAGGATCTGCAAAAACGTGTAAAGAGATATATGTCACGAGCCAAAGTGATGGAAGATCAAATCATATAAGTTACTTATAAATGAAATAGCAATATAATAATTATGGACGAATAGGCACTATCGTGCACCCGAACTTGCACGGACAAGACTCTGGGCTCAAGTAGTCACCCGGCTCAGGGGATCGGCTCCCTACGGTCTCCTTTTACAAAAAAAGGAGATTAATTATCGTTATGAATAAAATAAAAAATCGTAAAACAACAGAATTAAACAGAGTAATAGCCATTAGCGTCTGGTTTTTCATTGTCTACTTTTTTATTTCTCTCTACTTTTTTATTTCTCTAATTGGCTTCTGGATATAATTCTTTTTTAGCATTCTTTGCTATTAATCTCTTTGATCTCCTCTTTGATAAAAATAGGAATGTAGTTTCTGTAATCGCGGTGACAACAACCAAAGACCCATATCCACCTACTTCGAACAAACGTTTCTCATATAGAGTTGTATGTTCAAAACTGATTTCATCACCCTGTAGGGTATAAAGGCTTTCTAATGTCTGAGAATCCCGAATAATTAGTGTATTATCAATACTATGAACAATCATGCCTTCATCAGGAGATAGTCTGACATCTGATATTGATTGATCAGCCGTATAGGTTTCATCTGTAAATATGATTGGTGAACCTGTCTGCACAACCTGATAATCCGAATATAGCAAATCATATTGATACAAAATAAATTGATCAAAGGTCCACAATTTAGTTCCACTTTCACGGATGTCGTAATAAATCAGGTCTTCATTTATATTAAGGTAAAATAGGTTGCCTTCATCATTTCCAAAAGTCACCGTTTCGTTATTTTGTTGATGAAACGAAAATTTCCATACAGATGAATTTTGAACCCACAAAAACCGATTGATGGAGGATGATATCACATATGAGGCCCGTTTTCGTGCTCATATTATTGAAAGTGGTACGGCAGATGATATTATTGCACACCAAAACAACATGTTTGATGAAGGTCTTCATGTAATTACTGATAATTCAGCTACTCAAGTTGGGCAAAATGCAAGGAAAAGTATTGAAGATATTATGACACCTATGGATGCCGTGATTAACACCAAGGGCGGTGGAGGTCCGCTTTCCGCAAGGTGGAAAATCGACATTGAGATCAAAATTAACGATGATCCTGAGATATGGGAAGTGAAGGCACTTGAACTAGAGTTTGACGAGCCTGTTAGCCAACAAGAGGCTTATTGGAAATTTGAACGAATTATGTCAAATGACGATGTGCCTTCGGGAGATTATGTTGGCTCGGCTGTCTATGGAGATAAACCAGCAAAAACAAAGGCGAATTCGAGAGTAAATCTTGATGAGCCTTCGGATAGCTGGGAAAGTGAGTTAATACGTGGTTCACCAACAGGCGTAGCTTCTGAATCTGCAGATGACATCCTTGATAAGGCTGTACACTGGCCCTACAGTAAGAAGAAGATTGCAAAGATTGAAGAAGACTATGATCTCGAACCAGGCGACATTCAAAAGATCAGAGATCTGGTTGGTATTGGTACTAAAGAATCTGGTCAAGGATATCGTAAATTTAGATCTGAAAGGGCTAACTATGGCAAGAGCGGTGCAGATTTAGATGAATGGTATTCACATAAAGCCAGCCTTTTCGAACGATTAAAAAATAAATTTAAAGTAGGAAGATTTTTTTCAAAGGATCAGAAGTCTCCTGCAGTGGATAAATTCATCAAAAGTTTTAGATCAAAGGATGAGGCAGACAAATTCTTCTATGAAAAGGCATTGCCCATTGTTTCTCGATTTTGGAGTAGTGGACCTGTTTTATTGTCTAGCGACTCATCTAAAAGGAATGTAATCACATTACAGTCTACCGAAAAACGATTGATCGGAGATTCAGTGGGTCAATATAACGCATCTATCCATGATATCAATGAATACAGTATTTCATATCAAGAGATGAACTTAAGCATGTTCGGTATGTATATGGATCAGATCTATCATATGAAATCTGATACAATTTCAAGTTCTGATCCCATTGGTTCATTAAAATTCTACCTTGTTAATGTCCTTAAGAGCAAATTAGGTGAAATTAGTAATCAAATATATGATTATGGCAAAACTGAATTAGACAGTGATGTAATTAACGTTCCCCATTTCTTGAGTGATTTTGATGGCGCAACATCGGCCTATAATAATTCTCGAATGAATATCACTGTATTAAGAAGCGATCAAACTGTTTTTGATATTAACGGCAATTCATTTTCATTCGAATTGATATTTGATATTGACTTGACATCCGTATGGATATTCAATGGGACAGAGTATATCAACAAAGAATTATTTTTTGATGGTTCTTGGAATCCTGAATTATTCTTATCATATGATGAAATGTTGACAAGTAGCTCTAATATTCAAACTCTTATTGATACTGGAATGCTTCCCAGATTTGATTTTAAAGATAAATCTAGTGATTTACACCTATTAGCATCCTCTTTTTATTTGGAAAATATTAGGATGCAAGAATTGGCAATTGATGTCTTAGCAGACCCAATTCTATCAGAGGACTTCGATTATTTTGAAATGATTGTTCTGTCGCTCTCGGATATCTCCCTTGAAAATCTTATCTCAGAATATCGTAGGATTGAATATGAAAAGATTGTTAACGGGTTTACAAATATTATTGTTGATAATTCAGGAGTATTTCCGGTAAACATGACTATGTCCGAATTTATTCTCGGTCTAGAAACAGCATTATTTAAAGATGGTTTCTCATCTGCATCGCCTTGGCAACAAGGTATTGCTTCTGATGAATTAATATCTAATATTCAATCTGATATCTTAAAATCTCAGACGAATATTAATACAGATAGAATTCGCGACAGAGTTTATACGAATGATATTGGCAGTTTGATTTTTAATCCAAACACTCCGATTAATTCTCGCTTTTCCGACTATTTCAGTAACGATTACAACCTTTATGATTTGTCATTTGATTCCCTGACTAACCTCCTTCAAACAAAAACACAGCCATGGATTGTTGATAATGATATACCAGGAGATCGTGTTATGAGTAAATTGCAATCATTTTATGGTCGCCAGAAAACCATGACGGTTGAAGTTCGTCAAATAGGAAATTCATTGCTTACATTATACCGCAAATATAAAGAATCATACGATGAACTTGGCCTAGTATCTGAAAGCGCGGGTTTCTTTAAGGCTCTGGATAACGCAATAAACTGGAAATTCGACTGGAGATTTGTTGATTGGGGTAGGAGAAACAAAGCTGGTGATATTCCGATGATATCCCAATGGGCTTTTGATTTGCTACTTAAACTGAATTTTGCAGATCCATACACTCTATTATTATTAGAACCTCTACTCACTAAGTTGTGATCTATCTCGATACCAAGTACTTTATTATATAGCTTGTAATAATTAATATTCGATAATGGTTCGCACACCGGATTTGCTGAATTATCTAACTGTAATTGTATTTTCTAAATTCATAGGGATGATGACAAATGGGTGATAAAGAGTTGCTGAAGGAGTTTTTCAAAGAACTGGGTGGAAACTCAATTCCTCGTACTGAATTTGATGAGGATAAATTGATCGCAATGTCTTTCTCCAAGAATGATTGCAGTTATATCCCTAATAGCATTGGAGAATTTATTAATCTTAGACAGTTAAATTTCGAATTCAATAATTTGACAAGCATCCCTGATACTATTTGCAATTTAATAAAACTCGAAAATCTAATCTTATCAGACAATAAAATAAGAAATTTGCCTGAAAATATAGGCGACTTATTGAATCTTAAAAATTTATTTCTTCAAAACAACGAATTACATACTTTACCCAATAGTATATGCAACTTAACTAATCTTAGAGAATTATGGGTCCATGAAAATAATTTGAAATCCATTCCCAAAAATATTGGAAATTTGATCAATTTATCTGGAGAACTTCTTTTAAATAAGAATAAAATAAAAGAGATCCCGGAGAGCATTGGTAAATTAACAAATATTGACACTCTTGATATAAGCGATAACCAAATTGCCACACTTCCCCTTACTATTTGTAATTTAGAGAATCTAAACACCTTAAATTTCACTAGAAATCAGATACATCAACTTCCAGAAAACATTGGAAATTTAAAAGCACTGGGATCTCTAGGATTGAGTAATAATTATCTGAAATTAATCCCAGATAGTATTTGTGATTTAAACCTATATTATCTAAGTATTAATAATAATCAATTAATAGCTCTTCCAGAAAACATTGGTAAAATCTTCAAATTAGAGGATCTATACTTAAACAATAATAATTTAACTGGGCTGCCAAACAGTATAACTAATCTCAAAATGCTTAGAGTCTTAGAAGTTTCAAATAACAAGTTGACACATTTACCTGAAAACTTCGGTAATATCGATAAAATAGGTGTTTTGGCTTTAGACAATAATAAATTATCCAAATTGCCTTCGAGCATTAAATACTTGACAAACATTGAATATATCACGATGCAAAATAATCCACTTACAGATGAAGATATTATCCAAGCATTTGTTTTACCTATTGGACGCTCAGATCGAATTAGACAAGATAGCTGGATTGATCCAGAAATGTATTTTCATACCAAATATGTCGATAAAAAACTTACAGAATTAGAATCGAATATTGATGTTTCTGTTGAAATTGATTTTCCTGAATTATTGTGTGAATTTACATCTCTTAATACATTGATTCTCATAGACTGTAAGCTATACGATATACCAGATTGTATTGATCAACTCCAGGACCTTAATATACTAGAACTATCCAAGAATTTTTTAGAATCTTTACCCAAATCGCTTAGCAAACTAAAGAATTTGGTACATTTACATTTAGACTATAATAACCTCCAAGAATTTCCTGGATGGATAGGCAACCTAACTAATCTCTCAGCAATTTATCTTGATTCTAATAAAATAAGTTCCTTGCCTGAAAATATCTCAAAATTAACTCGATTAAAATTATTTTCACTAAGAAACAATGGATTCAAAGAACTTCCCTTGAATATTGACAAAATTCCTTCCGACGTAGTTATAGATCTTTCAGATAATGAAATAGTATCAATTCCTCTAGAACTAATAGGGAAATATAAATCGATCAATCTCACTGGGAATCCACTAGATGATGAATTCGTCACGAGAAGCAATGCCTATGTCTATTCCAGGAATTTCCCTGAAAATTGTATTGTTTTGAGTTAAGAAATATTATAAGATGGAAAAGTCGTACAACTATAAATGAAAATTATTGCAAAGGTGTACATCTTTTTTGATTTCAGTCATATGTGTTGTCCGTAGGTTTAATCTTAATTACTCACTGTTTAATGAGAATGAATAGTGAATATTGTGTTATATATAAATGTTCCCTTTTTTGATTTTTTTACCTGAATTATTGTAATGTTTAATATTGTATGTGATCAACTAGCCGATTTAGCGAATTTTCTATATTGTGGATTGATTGTTAGATCAACAATCCCTGTCCCAAGCGCTATTTCTTGCCCCACCATTACATTCTCAATTATTCCTACCAAGTTATCGGCTTCTCCTCTAATTGAAGCTTCTAATAAGTGTTTTACAGTGACTTCGAAGGCAGCTCGTACTAAGACTGATGATGTTTCACCTGATATCCCATGCCTACCTATTTGCCTGATATCCCCAGTGAACGTCATCAAGTCGGAAACCAGCATAATATGGCGTGGATCAACTTCTAAACCCTGTTTGTCCATCACATCCTGTGCTTCTTTAAGGATGGCGTTTCGTGCTGCCTCTATACCCAAAGTATCAGCAATTTCGTGTATGTGATTTGTATAAGTTCTCTGTGAGTCAACACCTGGAATTCTTAGTAATTGCATAAAATTACTTCCTTCTGAAACCACTTCATATTCAATTTTTTCCGGATCAATAGATTGTTTTCTTTTGCGGATTAAAACCCTTTTCACTCCCTTCAATCCTTTAATTGGGATCTGGCGGATTTTGTCGGCCAATTTTTGTAACTCACTTAATTCAGGATTATCCTTTTCCGGTGTGATATGAATCAAATGATCCTCCATGGTTACTTTCAATGTAGATCTTCTATATTCGGTTTTTTGTTTTACATCCTTAGGAGTTATTCCTTTATCAACCAATAAATCCTTATCCAAAACAATTGTTACACGTTGATTTATTTGATCAATATCTACAGATTTGGCTACATTACTTACAGTAGTCAACTCAATATTTCTTGCCACTTCCTTTGCTTTATTTGGATCGAAAGCATATTCCTCATCAAGTGCTACAGTCATGGATGGAGTGCTCGGATTTCTTCTGGCATCAACAATCTCGATTAGTCTAGGTAAACCGAGGGTTACATTCATTTCACGTACCCCAGCAAAATGGAATGTGCGTAATGTCATCTGGGTTCCGGGTTCACCGATTGATTGAGCTGCCACCATCCCCACAGCAGAACCTGGATCGATTTGTGCGAATTCACAACTTCGAACAATCTCGCTTAGAATTCTATTTAATTGATCTTTTGTAATAAATGTTTTTCCTTCCGGATTTACATTTATCTTCTTGGCAACTTTTCTTGCTCTCGTAAATATTTTTTCTTCAAGTTGTCTCAGAACATAAAGAGGGACAGGTCGATCCGGATCATCCATCATTTTATTGATTTTACTCTCTGCCTGATCAGCAGTAAGATATTTTTTAGCCATTTTCTAACAATTCACCATATTGGTTGGGTTGTTTATCCGATTAATTGAATCAACCAAAACTAGTTTTAACTCCCTATATTTGTGGTTCACTACTTTCGATAAAAAATTTACTTTATTACTAATGAAAAGATTTATTGTGGTCTGAATTTAACAAACAAGATCTGACAACCCTTGTTTTCTCAATAATTTTTGGGGTTATAGGTCAAAAAACCTATAACCAATGAAAGTTAGAGAATGATTAATTAGATTATTTACTCATATGTGGGAGTGCATTCCGACAACCTTGGTGATTAGTATGCGAATTAAAGACTTAGAAAGTGAAGAACTTACATCTATTCAAGCACTTGCCCTTCGAGTTCAGCTGGCTGCAGCAGGAATTGCAAGCAGTTTATTATTGATTCTCATCCCTAATATCGAGACAATTACATTCACCGTGTTTTTAGTTGGATTTTTATTTTCAATAAGATATGCCCTGTCTATAACACTAACCACTGTTATTGGCTGGGAAATTCTAGTTTCAATGATTTTCGCATTTTCAGGAATCACTTTTTTCTTCAAGCTAGGTGCCTGGTTAATGATTACACTATTAGGCTCGCTTGCCAGAAGATTGTATTTACAAAAATCATATGAATTTGCAATATTTGGAGCAATCTCTGCGTTATTATTTGATTTTGCAGTGACTATTCCTTATGCTCTATTTTTCAGTAATACCCAAGATGGCTTTCTTTCAGTATTTTTAGCTAGCCTAATCTTTGGCATATATTTTACGATATTACATACCCTAGGAAATACCATACTATTTTCCTTTATACCACGAATGTTGGACACCCTATTCCCTTTACTAGAGGGAAGATATGGAACAGTAGTAAAAATTGATAAGTCGTTTTTTATACCTAGATCGAGAAATATTGTTACATTTGTTTTTATCTCAATTATTATTATATCTCCGTTAATGGTAGGAATTTACAACTACAATAATGTGAATAATTCAGGCTCCAGTGAAAATGAATTAATCAATATTACCTTGAATTTTAACTATGCAGATGTGATACCATTTGAAACCTATGAATTATATGTTAACTCAAGTATGTCTGTATTTGATATAATGAGACAAGTTGTAGTTGTGAATTATAACAAAGAGTGGATTAACTTGCCCTATATAGAAGCAATCAACAATGTTTGGGAAAATTTGAATATAAGCAATCATAAATGGATATACTACATAAATAGTAATTACGCCCAAAGTGCGGTAAGTCTTGCATATCTATCTGATGCAGATATTGTCTTATGGAACTATGAGTAATTAATCAGTGTCTATCTCGTCAGGACTTTCAAGTATTCGATCTAATAATACATCAAGATTTACAGCTTTGCCATTATCACTCTTGGCAGGATCAACATTATCCTCTCCATAGGTGAATTGGATAATATCACCAGAAGAGTTTCTAACAGTCTTATCATACTGGGCAGATAAATCTTGCATAGCATTTACTAATCGTCTTTGCATGTAACCAGAAGATGAAGTACGAACTGCAGTATCAACTAATCCTTCTCTCCCACCACAAGCATGCATGAAGAACTCAATGGGTGTTAAACCCTGTCTGAATGATGAGTCCACAAATCCCTTACCATATGCGGATAGATCACCGCGTTTGAAATGGGGTAAGGTTCTTTCTATGTATCCCCTTTCAATTCGATTACCACGAACTGATTGTTGACCGACGCAAGCAGACATCTGTCCTAGATTCATCATATTTCCACGAGCTCCGGTTTTAGCCATGATCACTGCTTCATTTTCAAAGCCAATATATCCAGCTGATATTTCGGCTGCTTCGTTCCTGGCCTCTGATAAAACATTTTGAACCTCTACTTCTAGGGTTTCTTTCAACGTATTACCTGGTAATCTCTCTAATTTTCCATCCCGAAATAATTTTACAAATGCGTCAACTTGATCTTTCTTTTTAGTGACTAACTCACCGATCTTATCACGACCATCCTGATCAACATCAACATCATCAAATCCCATGGAAAATCCCCATCTAGTGATATAAGCACTAAGCATCTTTGTAATTCCATCAAGGAAGATTCTAGTAGCAATCGAACCGTATTCCTTTAATATTCGGTGAAGTACACTGTTGGCTACTTCTGCGCCAAATCCACTATTGTCAATAATTCCCTTGATTAGCTTCCCATTCTTGATGTGAACATATCCCTCGTGTGGACAATTATTGATTGTACAAATCTCGGGAGTCTCACAGAATTTATTCCTCATAACATAGTTCATGTTACCTGGAAGTAATGTAGAAAATAATGTCTTTCCAGACCAAAGGGGTTCGCCATCCATACTGAACTTGTCTGGATCTGGTAATTCATCCACTCCAGCAGCAGATACCAATTCAGAAGCAACTTCTCGATTAAACACTGTGCCTTTCTTTGTAAATAAATAAGCTCCGGTAATGAAATCCTGTACGGCACCAATAATTGGTCCGCCATACCTGGGTGTAGAAATCTGTTCCTGTACCAACATCAATATACTTGCTTCTGCTCGTGATTCCTCGGATTGAGGTACGTGTAGATTCATCTCATCACCATCAAAATCAGCATTATATGGTCGGCAAACACATAGATTCAACCTGAATGTCTTATGGGGCATGACTCGTACAATGTGAGCCATGATACTCATTCGGTGAAGACTTGGTTGCCTGTTGAAAAGAACTATATCACCGTCTCTTAGATGCCTTTCCACTGTAAATCCTGGTCTAAGTGAATCAGATATCAAACTGGAATCTCGGACAAAACGTAGGTCCACTCTTCTGCCATCATCACGGATAATATAATTAACACCCGGATGACCTGTAGGGCCGCGCATCACCAATTCTTTCATTTCTTCTATATTCCATTCGGTAACACGCTCAGGAACTGTCAATATCTCGGCAATCTCGCGAGGAACACCCACCTCATTGATACTTAAGAGAGGATCGGGACTGATTACGGTTCTCGCTGAAAAGTCCACACGCTTACCTGACAGGTTAGACCTAAACCTCCCCTCCTTACCCTTTAATCGCTGAGTAATTGTCCTAAGTGCTCTACCACTTCTATGTCTAGCTGGAGGTATACCACTCACTTCATTATCGAAATAAGTCGTACAGTGGTACTGCAACAGCTCCCAGAGGTCTTCTACGATGAGTTGGGGCGCGCCACTCTCTCTATTGTCCTGCAATCGTTGATTTATTCGAATGATATCAACGAGTTTATGGGTGAGGTCATCTTCTGATCGAATTCCAGAATCAAGTGTGATACTCGGCCTTACTGCCACTGGGGGCACAGGCAATACTTCTAAAATCATCCATTCAGGTCGGGCATGTTCCACGTCGATGCCAAGTAATAAAGCATCATCACCCGGAATTTTTTTGATACGGTTCTGAACATCTAATGCAGTGAGTCGATCGCTTACCTTGTTGCCATCAGCAGTCTCGTACTCCTCATAATAAGTAGTTGGCTTTTCTAACCTGATTTTCTGTTGGAATGCACCGCAGTGGAAACATCCACGACCTCCCTCATCCTCAGTTTTTGGATTAATAAGCTGATCCCGATTTCTCTTTGCCTTCTTCCAGATCTCTTCGACCAACAAAAGGTCAATTACATTATTAGCCTCTTTAGTCTTCTTCAAAAGTGCTGCATCATGAATAATTTCTTCTGTGGGCAGCATAACCCTAGAACAATTACGGCAGACTACTTGCAGAATCTTGTAGATTATCTTGTTGAAGCCAACATGTATTATTGGCCTCTGGAGCTCTATATGTCCAAAATGACCTGGGCATCCACCGATTCTATTTCCACATGTTGTGCAGCGTTGTCCAGGGTCAATTGTACCAAGTGCCGAATCCATCAACCCTGTGGGAATGGGAGTACCATCCTCGTCAAAAGTATCGGCAGTCATAATACGTTCAACGCTCATGCGTCGGATCTCATCAGGACTTAGTAATCCCAAACGGATTTTATTAATGGCTTTTGGAAGTTGACTATCAATAGCTGACATCTGAAGAAATACCACTTTAGAGCCGAACCTAATTTCACCTAAACAAATAAGGAAATTACCTCAGCCTGAACATTCTTTTCTTACTAATATATTAAAGAATTAAGATTGGTCTATTGATTATATGATGAATGATTTAGTTTAATGATTTTGTATTTATTAAATTGAAGTTCTTATATCGATCTATCATCGAAAGATTCTAGTATTACTAATTCTTATTTATCATATGAACGATCATTTTTCTAAAATTAATTTAATAGAAAAAGAAAGGTAATTTCTCAAGAGTTTGATGGGGCAGATTGAAGGTGATAGTTCATTAATTTAATTGAAAGAGAGGTAAATAATAAATTGATAAGGGAGAACATTTTTCCCAAGGAACTTGCAATTATTGAAGAGCTAGAGAAGCATATTGAGGATGTAATTCCTCAAGTTAATCAGTTTGATGAAAATACCTTTGGATTCCAAGAAGTCGATAATCATGTAGTAAATTTAGGTTTACATAATCTGGATACGTTAACTCGGTTACCAAAGGATATCGGGGATTTATCATTTCTCAAAGCAATTTCAATCAAACATACAAACTTGGAATTTCTTCCAGATAGTATTTGTGATATCTTTAATCTTGAAGAGCTATATATTGTTGATAATTATTCATTAAAAGCATTACCATCCAATTTAGCTAAACTATCAAATCTAAGAGTATTTGAACTAAATAGTGTTGAAATCCGAGAATTCCCAGAAGTAATATCTGAATTGAAGAATTTAGAAATTCTGCATTATATATGGTACCTAGGTAGGACTCTGCCCGAAAGTTTAGGGAAATTAGAGAAACTTAGAGAATTGAACATTAGTACTAATCGTTACAGTTCATTGCCCAATAGTTTAGGCAATCTGATAAATCTAGAAGTCCTCAATATGGATTCTACAATTTTATACAGGATTCCTGATACAATTTGCAACCTAATAAATCTCAAAGAGTTTCGATTTGACCGACCATACGGTGGACCTCATAGTAGTGAAATTACAGTAGTACCAGAGTGTATGGGAAAATTGAAAAAAATGGAAATCTTAGAATTCAACAATACCAGATTATCAGAATTTCCAGATTGTTTTACGAAATTTACCAATCTGCGTTTGACAATACTGGTTAGAAATGGCTACACAACTCTACCCGAAAGTTTCGGTAATCTAGTTAACTTAGAAACAATATATCTGGGTGGAAATAAGCTGACAAGATTACCTTTGAATTTTGATAAATTGCAAAAGTTAACCTCAT
This sequence comes from uncultured archaeon, assembly GCA_964600735.1. Taxonomy (GTDB): domain Archaea; phylum Asgardarchaeota; class Heimdallarchaeia; order Heimdallarchaeales; family Kariarchaeaceae; genus LC-2. The sequence goes on along the minus strand of CAZRLL010000018.1, from coordinate 17,538 downwards.
TAAATTTAAGTTCCAATAAATTTACAATTCTACCAGATGTACTGGGTAAATTATCAAGCCTTAAACAATTGGATTTGGAGTATAATAGTATATCAACACTACCTGAAAGTATGTGTGGACTAACTAAACTAGAACTATTAGAATTATTGGGGAATAAAATCACAGCTATTCCAGATGGGTTTGTTAATTTGGTTAGTCTAAATCATTTAGATCTGTCAAAAAATCGAATAAAAGTTTTTGCCGGGAATATTCCAAATTTACGAAAATTAATTCTTGCAGAAAATGAGTTGACTTCACTTCCGGATAATGTAAGTGCTATCAGCAGTCTAAACCTTCTAGATCTAAATCAGAATTTATTGACTAAGATTCCTGAAAATATAGCTATGCTACGACAACTCGAAGAACTCTCACTCAAACATAATCAATTATCAGATCTACCTGAAAGCATATTAAAACTAACTCGACTAAAAAAACTCGTGGTTGAATATAATAAATTTACTACTTTTCCTGAAATTCTCATAAACATGACAAATCTGGAAGAGCTAGATTTAAGTGGAAATAAAATTAATTCAATAAACAAAAATATTGATAATCTCGAAGGACTAAAAATCTTAAATTTATCATATACCGGCTTAACATCAATACCAGATAGTATTACAAAATTAGAAAAATTAGAAAAATTAGATTTCTCAAATAACCAAATAACTTCATTGCCAGATCGTGTTGATGATTTAACTAATCTAAAGGAAATGGATTTAGCCCATAATAATCTGAATAAATTGCCAGATAGTATTACAAAATTAGAAAAATTAGAAAAATTAAGTTTATCACGCAACCAGGTAACATCATTGCCAGAAAATATCGGTGAATTAACGAATCTAAAAGAATTGGATTTAACAAGTAATAATCTGACTCAAATCCCAACAAATGTTGGTAATTTAGCAAATTTAGAAAAACTCTCAATACTTGGTTGTAAAATTACTCAGCTTCCAGACAGTATTGGTGAATTGACGAAACTAAAGGAATTGGATCTTGGAAGTAATAATCTGACTCAAATACCAGCAAATGTTGGTAACCTTATTAATTTGGAAAAATTTGGAGGGGGTGATAATCAATTGAAAACACTTCCAGACACCTTATGTAAGCTGAAAAATCTTACAGAACTTACACTATCTAGAAACAAGTTGATATCCATCCCCTTTAATATCGGTAATCTGAAAAAATTGACTACGTTAAAATTGGATCAGAATGAACTTAAATATCTGCCTGAAAGTATATCAAATCTATCTAACATATATTACATCAATATCAAAAATAATTCATTCGTTGGACTCGGGAGAAATGTAGAGGATTGGCTAATCAGACTGCATTTTAACCATAATGAAGTAATTTTTGATAGAGATATTGTAGACGACTACTATGAATTTTTACATGAATACTAATAATAATAAACAAAAATATGATTTAAGTACTAGACAACCAGAACAACTTGGTGAGGTCTAATATTGCCCCAATCAGTTGAGAGATGAAGTGATTATAACTAACTTAACGATGTTTTGAGGTTATTTGGAATTTTTTGACGAAAATTGAAAAGATCGTTTAAATTAGTCATTTCTTTGATCTAATTCTGACATTTGATCAGGATATTTCACCCAAAGATACCCAAAGACCAATTGAAGATAAAGTTCGATACCTGTTTTTGCAGCATCTTTGTGTTGAATGGGGTGCATAGCTTCTCTCGAGGGACTTTCCCATCCTGAACCGCTGCTTCTGTATTTTTTAGAATAGGACGTAAGTTTAAATCCGAGATGGTGGATGCTGTCAATACCTGTGGGATGCACGATATTGTTACGAATATATGCTCGACAATCATGTAATTCTTTTGCATAGAAAGGGAATTAGACCCTTCTCCTTATAATCAAATCCAAGTTGTTCAATTTTTTACATGAAATCTCTGTTTCTTTTATTGAATATGAATCTCATTCCTAAGCGAGTTTTTGCCCTTTCTAAGTATAATAGATTTTCTGTTTATTTGATAGATAGGCGAAAAAGGTTGCATAGTCATAGTAGATAAATAATCGTAATAATAAAAAAAGAACATAATTCAAATTTAAATCATCAATTTTATTTGGAATCAGTTTAATCTCAGATTAAGGAGTAGATAATTATAGAAAAGGAAGAAAATACAGTTTTCTCATCAAATTCAGTCATTTCAGTTAGCCAAACAGTTGATGTAACAAGAATTCCATTTACAATTAGTCAAATTAATATCCTTAGTGATATGATTGGTAGATCGTGTGTTTAAGCTTAATTTTGTTGGAATTGTAATAATCTATGATTTTTCGCAATTCATTATTAAAGTCACGATCAATTTTTGGAGAATTTGATAACCGATCAATCATAATCTCGTAGAGTGTATAATCAATAAATTCATTGTTAAGATTTGCAACCTCTTCCTGCATATCAAAAGATAGTGTTTCTTCGGTCTTTAGCTGTTTTTGCTTAGCAATAAATTTCTTAATTGATCCAAGTATCCTATCTTTGGTCTTCGTAGAAAAACGGACCTTTTTTGGTTTATTTATCTTCTTTTTTTTCATATTAACAATTTAATTTTTACCTACAGACATGTTAATATTTTGCATTGGTCGCAAATTTGTTCGATTTTCTATAAGGTATGGTATTTTCACTTTAATTTAACATCGGGCCATCTTTAAGTAGCATTTATTCTTCGAGGGATACAAGAAAAAATGCTCGATCAAATACACAATATAATTTTTACACCCCATTTGCCCTTTAAGGGACAGATCGATGTATTAATGGTATATCAAAATAATTTTCCACTTTTCGTTCATTATTCATTAATAATCAAATATTCCAAATTACATTTTGCAAGATTTTAAAAAATTCTATAAAACCGATGGGCTATATGGAAATATCTGAAGATAAAAGAGAACACATTGATGTCGAGGAAATGCGAAACTTTACCTTGGGGGTATTAAGGAAGGCAAAGTATCCCGAGGATGCAGCAAAATCAACAACACATGCATTGCTTGATGCAGACATCAAAGGTATCTTCTCCCATGGTATTGCTGGTGGGACTGGGCTGGAAGAAGCTGTTAAACGAACTGGTATAACAGCCTCTGTAGAACCAACATCTAAACCGATAGTTTTGAAACAACAATTTCCAACCATTGCAGTAATTGATGGGAATGGAGCACCAGGTCATCTAACTGCACAAACTGCAGTAGATTTGGTCAAAGAGCTTGCTCGAAAATATGGAATCGCTAAGGTATTTGTTAATAATACCAATCACTATGGTGCTGCAGGTACTTGGTCTGAAAAAATATCCTTGGATGGTGATCTCAAAGGAGAAGTTAGCTGTACTACTGTTGCAGTGGCAAAAGTTATGGGAGATGATCCCAAAAGATTAGATTATACCAAGGGCGCAGGTAAGGAGGTTCGAATGGGAACCAATCCACTTGCTATATCGATACCCCATACAGATGGGATTTTAACCTTTGATTCTGCTTGGACCCGAATGGCTGTAAGTTATTGCTTAAAACATTTGAAAGCTGGTGAAATGATGAGCATACCAGAATATATTGCTGATAACAATTATAATTCTACATTGAATCCACAGGATTTTATGCAGTCAGTTGATGATGCAAACACTATAACTGGAAGTGTATTTCCACAAGGATCAACTAATTCGGGATATAAAGGAGATTCCATGTTAAGATTTTTGGAAATTGATCAGACACTAGGTGGAGGTCCACTAAAGAAAATTTCCTTTGAGGGAACAGGAGGAAAAAGAAGAATCTCGCACAGTTTTCAAGCCCAAGTGATAGATTTTCTTTTCACAAAAGAAGAAGCAAAGGCAAGAGTTAGAGAATTAATGATTGATTACGAAACGAAATACTTCGGATCTGCATCTAGATGGCCTGGTGATAGATCAAATAAAGCAAAACAGTACTGTATGAATGAAGGCATCCCCTATAGCAAAGGACAGATTAAAACGCTGAAAAGAGCTGCAAATTATGTGGATTTAGATTTCAGAAAATTGATAAATTCCAGAGGTCACAAAAATTATCCTAGGGATATATTTAATAAATAAATATGGAAAAAGTGTAAATCATTAATAATTCAAAATTAAAGTAATTAATGGGATAAATTTGGATCACTGGAAAATCAACTTGACAACAATTCCAAATTTACGGTTTACGAATGATCCTTTGTAAAATTTTTTAGGGAGAAGCTATAATTTGAAAATGCAATGGGTATTGAGATACGTACTCACTTGGAAAAAAAACCATTGGCTGATTTTCCCATTTCTCTAGTAAAATTGAATAGTTTAATTCCACATGAACAGATTATTTCAGAGGAATTGGCAAGTTTTATCGAATCAGCAAAAAGAGATAAGATGGTATTTCATCCTATGTTAGTGGATAAAGAGTCGTATCTAATATTGGATGGTCACCATCGACATCGAGGGTTGTTAGATATGGGTTATCTCAATGCTCCGGCAATATATATTAATTACCATGATGATGATTTGGTGTCAGTGGGTACTTGGTTTCCCCTTATAGATAAAAAGCTTGGGCAGGTGATAAAATTATTATCTGAAATCAATGGGGATATAAAGGAAGTTTCAGGACCAGATTATAATCTATTACAAAACAGGGGGATTACTGCAGTCATTGGAAATCAAGAAAATCTATTTAGCATAACTGCAGAACGTGAAGAGATTTTTCAGATTGTTAGGGAAAATTGGTTGGATAATATTTTATACTATGACAACGAAGAAGCCATTATCAGCGATGCTGGTAAAAATAAAACTGCAATAATTTCTTGGGCATATACGAAAAAAGAGATAATTGATTCCATGAAATCAGGAGGTGTATTTCTTCCTAAAACAACAAGACATACACTTAGCTACAGATTTAAAAAATGTAATTATCCCTTATCCTCACTAGAAACGATATAGCTACACCGGTAATTTTAGTTTTAAATATCAAGAATAGGGAATAAATGTATTACTTTTACAATTAGGGCATCCACGTGAAAAGGAATTTCGACAGTATGTGTTTCCGCAGGAACCACATTTGCCTTCACTAATTTGAGACTTACCAAGCGATTTACAGTGAATACATCCTGGAGTTGTTTGTTTTTTCATGATTGATTGAAGTGAGATCATCACAACAATTGTTGCTCCAATTCCAAGTACCCATTTTAATACATCCCAAATTTTTGAGGCTGCTCCTTCTCCACTGTCTTTTTTAGCCGCTACTGGATTGTTTGCATTAGTATTAGCATTTATGACAATTTTCTTGATTGTAACTTCAAAAATTAGTGTTTTACCTGCAAGATGACCTGTTCTTGGATCATTTGGGTCTGTATATCCTTGATCTGGAGGAACGTTGATCGTTTTTCTCTGTCCGACCTTCATCCCCAGTATTCCGTAAAAAAATCCATCGATAAAGTTTCCTTGTTCCATTTTAGCATTGGGCATATTACCCGAATCAAACTCAGTGCCATTTTCGAATGTACCTACATAATCTAAATCCACAATATCGCCTACTTGTATACCAAGAGCATCAGTGTATGCAGAGTTTTGTGTTGAAGATAATAGGGTGAATAACATAAGGAGTAAACAAGTCTTTACTAATGAATTTTTTTTCACTATTTTTATTATTTAAATTATTCCAATATAAAAGGATAGATAGAATAATCGATTCTCATATCAAAGATAATTAATTACTGGTTAGAGAAGTTTAACAATAGAAACCGCCGATATTTACTGTCAATGATTTCAATTAGAATTTACATAATCACCTTAAAAATTATCGAATAGTTCAAAGGGGATTAATTACTGATCGAATTTATGAAAAGATTGCTTGGCTTTACATTTGGTAAAATCGGTACTAGTAATCTGAAATTTCATTATCTTAGAGTCGGCAAAGCTGGATCATTATTGGATAGGTTATGTGATTTGACAGTAAGTAACGAAATTGAATGGGTACAACATGAAGCCAATACATTTAGACAAGTTCACTTCGGAAATAATTATGGAAAATGTGATGCTGCAATTGTCAATATGGCAATCGATGAGGATAATTTAACTCAGGAACGTCGAGATTTCTGGGAGAATTTCATCTGGAAGACAGAGCATAGTCCACTGGCGTTTGCACTGGTAATACCTGATTCAAATAAATATGGATCATTAACACGATCTCAAATAATGGAAGGTTTATCATTGATTAGAATTAATGATCGACCCTTTGAGATTTTTGAGAATATTGAGAATTGTGAAATTGATATTGTGGAATGGATGACAAGGATATCTAGTATTGTTCATCGCAAAGATCGTGATGATGATGAAACGGAGTTAAGTTAATTATTGCCGGAATTACAATAATACAAAACAAATTATTATAACCATATCCTAGCTGTTCACATTTAAGGAAATGATAGTTTCAGATTTAATAGAACAAAATTACACTGGTTACAGTGTTAGATCAATATTAACAGATCCAAAATTTCGTGAACGTGTGATATCTGACTCATCTGTCAGAGGAAATAGGGAAATTAAAGAAGTAGTTCTCGACAAGTTGGCAGTTGGTGGTAAGTGTTTAATCACAGGGCCCACAGGTGAAGCTAAAACGCTTTTTGCGACTCTATTGTTAAACTATATAACAAGTGAAATTAACAGTCATAAGTATCATATAGCAGGATGTCCATTTTTTGAGGATGTGGGTTATCTGATACATGTGATCAATAATTTTTCTCAGAATGTATTTAATTCTATTGAAGTTTTACAAAGTCTTTGTCCCTTTTGTCGAAGCACGATCGAAAATCACCTCTCAACAAAAACAATTCAGGTCAGTTTGGATAACACTGCAGAAATGGTTAAGCTTTCAAAACAGATGCCAGATAAGCTAACTGAAATATCTGTTGAAAAAACAATTGTCAGGAGAACCCAAATTGATCCTCGTAATGATCCCGAAAGTTTGTACATGCTGCTTGCTGGTGTTGAAAATTTGGAACAATTACTAGGTGGAAAATCTACAAAAACGTTTGCTCATCAAAGCCACAAAGTAGGTACCTTATCTCAAGGATTTATGGTAGTGAATGAAATTCAAAGACTTCACCTTTCTTTGTTAGAGTCATTAATGGGTTTTCTCGAAGATCCTCAAGGCATCAAATATAATTTGGCTGGTGAGACTGTTTATGTTGATGGAGCAATAATATTTACTTCAAATGCACCATTAACCGTATTCGGAGAGGAAAGCCAGCCTATTATTAACAGAGTACCTGAAGTATTATGGCCTGCAAGAGATGTGGATAATCGAGCGGAGATTGTTAAAGATATGTTCGAAAATCATATTGTTGCGAGTAAATTAAACATTACATCCAATCCAGCATTAATACGAATGTTTGAACTTTCTGGTACCACAGAAAAGGATTTTATCTCAAAGTTAGCTTATCAATTTTTAAGTCAGGTTGCTAACGAATCGATTCCAATATCACTTAAGTCAGCTGGGGTAAGATCTGAGAATCGCATCGCTCGTACTGATTTTTACTCAGGCTTGGATGAGATACATAATCCACAGAGAAGTCCACATATTGACTTACGGACTTTGAATAATGCAATCGGAGAAATTGTAATAAGATCTAAAGCTTCTGAAGATTATGAGGGTATTATTGTCAGTTTAAATGCAGTAAAAGAAGCCCTAGAGATATATGATATTTCACCCACTCTTATAAATAATGGATTACAAGCAGTAAAATTATCATTGAGAAACATTGTGAGAGAAGGATCTACAGCAATTAGTGTTGATGAGGTTTCTGAAGAGCTGGACAAGTTGACAAGTTTAAAAGAGGATGATTTGAAAAAAATCATTTATTCATTTGAACATTTAGATACTAAGGATGATGAAACAGCTGAATACATTTTTGAGCAATTGAAACCCAGCTACGAAGCTTTACTCCAGATCTCATATCTATAGTATTTCAGGAATGATAGCATGCCACATAGAATCCATAGGTTAACAACTGCACATTATCCTGATCCACTTATAGACTATGGTTCCACTGAATTTATATTAGAGTTCCAAGATGCTGCACAGTTATTGCAGCAGTGGAGAAATCCACATTTGGGCAGAAGTAGCCGTGAGGGATCAATTTTAGCGATGGCTGCCTCTAGTTCAGCTGCTGTAGAATCTATACAAAGTAAGTTACTTACAACAATCCTTGATGCTAGTATGGAGGAGGAATATCTTGATAAATTAAAGGTCTACAAATTTATGTTGGATTTTACTCTTCCCGAAGCTTTGGAATTAGTGAATTTAGATAAATTACTCACTCTCGATGATATACAAGAATTCATAAGAAAGCATTTACAGCGCATGGGAGAGGAATATGGGGAATTAAAAACTGCCAGATCAATATTAAATCAATTAAATTCGATAACTGATATTGAAATAAAGGATCAATTTGGACGGAAAAGAAGGATCTCAAGATCTGATGTATTAGAGGTGATAGGTGATATCCTAGGTAATATGTTAACACGACAAACCTCTTTATGGCCTGTTGATAACATTCAAGCGCGACCCCGGGGAAGGATACACCTGAAGAAGACCTATCGGGAAGCGATCATGCGTGAGATAAAAGTACCACCTCAGGAGATTCATAATGAAGATATTAGAGTAATCGATAAAGACAGGCTTTCTTTAGTTTATTTTATAGTAGATATGTCGCAAAGTATGAGTAAGATGGTCTATAAAGAAGGTCTTACCAGATTGGATGGTGCCTTATTAACATCCCTAGGATTATTCTACTTTTTTAAGTTGTTCAATCGAAGAAAGAGAAGGGAATTTGACAGCTTTAAGATGCATATGGTTCCAGTTGTGAAGACACCACATGTAATTAGTGATAACAATAAATTTGAAGATTTTCTATTTAGTGCAGAAGCCAAAGGTAAGACTAGGTTAGTCCATGCTTGTTATAGCGCAATAAGACATGTACAAGAGAATTATAAAGATAATAGCTATGATGTCCAATTGGTCTTTCTAACAGATGGTCGTCCAAACGTACCGTTCGAAGGCATTTTACAGGGATTAAACTCAAATGAATTGATCAGGTATTTTAAAAACAGTGATTCGACAAAAACCCCATCTAATGTACAGAAGTGCATGATCCAATTAAATCAATTATTCAACTACCTAAGATCAAGTCGTGACCGAAATTGGAATATTACCTATTTTATGATGGCAGGAGCAAAATTTCGCGGATCTTCATTTTATCAGGATACAAAGGCTATGTTGGCAGGGATATGTAGGCCAATTATAATTGATCCCACAGAAGTCGACACTTTAGGCAGGAGGATCCTACAGGAGACGATTCTAAATGTCCCATAGTGAGATTTTTCTTAATGCCTACAACAGGGCCCGTAACATCGTTAAAGACTTGCTCGGAATTACTCCTGAAAACTATAAAGTATTATTATTTGTAGATCCAACACTTTACGATTCTGTTGTTTTGCAAACTACAAGAACAGGAACTCCACGAGCTATAATTTCATCAAATGAGTTGGAAATACTTCAAGAGCTTAAAGATAAAGATTTTGTGCCACGGGGCATGGATCTTTTTTATGGTTCGAGAAACCCCAAAATTTTTTTCCCAGACTATAATGTTGATAGAGATCCAAATGGAAAGGTTGCGGAAGCAAAATTGGTTCACACCCTGGCAAAAGCAATAATTTGTGAGAATACAAAATCACATTTACCTGATACTCTTGAAAGATTATATCGAAATGATACAATTATTTATAATTTATTTCAGAATAATGTTTACGAATTCGTTCTAGAGAGGAGTGCTCCTTGGGTTTGGCAATATTTTCAAGATTTTTCAGCAGTGATGAGAACACTTAGCTTGTATAACATTGATGATTTCTATGTTCCCCCGGTAAATATTCGTTCAGCATCCATATTTTATAATTACTTACTTGAGATTAAGGATATAACAAAGAAGAGATCGAACGAAGTATTAAAAGCTCCCTTGCTGGATTTGGTTATCCACGGTTTTGGTGATTTGGTTTTGGAAAAATATTTGGAAGGTTTTGAAGAGAAATCGAGAAATAATCTGATACCTATGTTAAAATCAAATCTTGGTCAGCCTATTGGAGTAATTGGGAAATCCTTTTTGAGGGAATATGGGGATGATTTGCCAAGTATAATGAAAAATGCGTTTGAATTTGAAAATGATTATGAATTAACCAAAATCTGGAGTAGAAAGGATACTAAGTTAAAATTAGAAAAAATCAAGGAAGAATTATCAAATAAATCAATAGTCTGGCACAATAATAGATCTAGTTATTGGTCTGATTTGTGGCCATTAAGAGCTAACCAATTTGATAAAATTTCCACCTATGTAGGTAAAATCCAGAGAAGAGGTTATAAACAATTTTCAGACTTGTTATATGATAAACCAATAGTACGATCACATGGTAGAGTGCAATTAGTAGATAGAGATGTAGCAGTAATGAGTATACAGGAAGATACTGTAGGACAAGAACAACTGCTAATTCTTCGTAACCATCTTCAAGCTCGAAAAGGAACATTTACAACCCCTTTACCTGGCTTACCTGATATTATTATTTTTAAGAAATTCTCAGGTATGCATGTCGCATCATATCTAGGAATAACTGATAAATTCGGTGAGAGGCGTTATCCAAAAAGTCCTTATGATATACCATTAGTTGTTCGGGCAATTCAGGTAACTAAACGCAAGGATGCCTATATTAGCAAAGAAAGAGATGATGCTGGTAAAATTGAGACTGCAAATTATGAAAATTTAGAGAAATTAACAGAACCCCAGCATCGTGCCATCAGATATTTAATTCGTCAAGGAGAGATAAATCAATGAATATATTAATGAGATTGCTATGGAAATGGCAAGCGAAACGGAAAATACAAAGTGATGATTTATATCTTCAGTACACCAGTATTCATATGTTGGGTGAATATGGGAATGCAAGTGATTTTGATTTATTAATTAATGGTCTAAATCATGATTCTCAGATTATCAGAAGCGTAACCTCTGGGGCAATGAAAAAAATATTAATAAAATATCAAGATGAAACAGAAATTTTATTGAGATTTGAAGAAACAATAGTAACTTTATTCAGAAATTCTACCCTTCTTGTATCAAAATTAGCGATAATAGAAGTAATCGCTGCTTTTCAATTATCAACGCGAGAAAACCTACTTAGCAGTTTAGTTACAGAAAGTGAAAATGACTTGCAGTATGCAGTTATTCGTTCTTTAGCAGATACAAAGGATCGTGAATTGTTGGATGCCATATTGAAAGTTAGTGATAGTAAGGATCTTGTATTGAGGAAAACAGCATTGGAAACATGGTATGTGGGTATTTCAAATTATAATTTTGATGAAATCCTGACGTATTGTACACCGAAATTGCATTTTCTCATTCGTGCAACCTACGAATTGCAAACGGATGGCGATTTTTTAAGAAAAGTATTCTCGTATTCTAATCCTGAAGATCTTCCCTTAGCAAAAGCCTACCCTGATACAATGATACGATATTTAATCGAATTATTGGGCAAATGGGAATTTGATCCTGAAGCTTATCGTTCGCTTCATTACATTGTAGTTCCTTCATATTTTACCTTTGATGAATCTGAGAGTGTTGAAAGTGATCGACCTTTTGTTATTCTTTAATCAGAAGTGATACCCAACCATACATATCCCACTTATGGTTTTCAAATATCGATAATACAATAATTAGATATTTCATTGAAGCAGTTACATTATACAACGTCCAGGGTTGAATCTCCCATGAAGATGTGAAGGCTTCATTTTTTACAGGTTTGTTGGGAAGAACACTCCAAGTTGGATTTTTATCTATACTTAATTGATCATTATCATTATTGAATTGATAATCACTTGGAGAAACCTCTATACCGTAATAATTTAACCGTATTAAGGTGATTTTACCCATAACATTTCGTAAAAATGGATAAACAACTGATATATTATTATCTACTTCAGCTGATGATGAGATTTGCCATTGTTGATTTACTGGTTTTAGCATAACCAGATCAATATACGGTTGCTGATCTGGTAGTAAATAGATTTGGAGAAGTATAATAATTAATGCTACTAGAACGAAAATCCGAAATATTCTCAATTTGTATTTCTTCAAAAGCAGACCCCTAATATTTAATTCTACGATTTTTCATTATTTGCCAACGGAATCTATGAACGATCGAAAATTTCTTCTCCAAAATAATTATAATGATCAACAGACCCAACAGGATTGGCAACCAATAATTATTGGAGCGTGTTCTTTTTTTTGCATCAATTTTTATCATATCTAGCTCTAAATATACCTCATGTAATATAGAGTTTGGACAATTATTCCATCCACATCCATCCAAAATAAACAATACATCGTTAATTCGATCTACCAGATCATTTACATTTGCTCCTGAATCTCTTGATTTATTGACTTGATTTACCGTATCACTAACCTCATCTTCAATCGTACTTGCATTTGCAGGCTGAATTAAATTTATTAACAAAATAATTATGAACAGACCGAATATGCGCACGATCGATCATCAAAATACTTTATTGATAAGATTAAAGACATAGCATTGGTCTTGAGATATTCCAAAAAAATAGAAAAGGCACTTCAAAATCAACCCGTCACTATTGACGATCTGGCCGATCTCATTGGTAAGAATAAAAAGGCTGAGAAAACAATACTAAAATCCATCAATCAATCAGCAATTAAATTAGAACCTATCAGAATAAGTTATGATATCTTATTATCCATCAGCCTGGCATTCATGATAATAATAGAAACATTGTCAAGTCAATTGATCCAAAATTATCTTTCACTCGTAATTATCCTAATATTACCCTATTTTTGGACCAATCATTTATTAATCCAATTGAAAATCAACGAGAAATTAACAACCGGTCTTGTAGTTGCAGAATTGATGATAATTGGCTTAATAATAGGAAATATTGGTATGTTAAATCGTCAGACTATCTCTATTTGTCTATTTATATCTGTATTAGCAAAATATGGGCTTGTGAAGATAATATCTCATTCTAAAAGTGTAAAATTAGGATAGAGAGGATACGCGGAACATATATTATTGACCTGCTCTTTTACTTTTGCTAAAATTGACTCGTCATCAACATTTTTTAGAGTTTTAACTATCAATTCACCAATTTCAACCATTTCATTAGTACCCAGACCCCTTGTTGTCAATGCAGGAGTACCAATACGAATACCAGAAGGATCGAAGGGACTTCTATTATCAAACGGTATCATATTTTTATTAGTGAAAATTCCTACTTTATCTAGGGTATTTTCAGCTTTTTTACCTCCAATAGAAAATGAAGATAATACATTTAGTAGCATGAGGTGATTATCTGTCCCTCCAGTTATTACTTCTCCCCCGTTTTCAATCAAACTTTCAGCCAAAGCGACAGCATTCCGTTTAATATTCTTTGCATATTCTTTGAATTCTGGCTGCTGTGCCTCCTTAAAACAAACAGCCTTACCAGCAATTACATGATCTAATGGACCTCCCTGCATACCTGGGAATACTGCTTTATTTATCGGATCTTGATATTTCTCCTTTCCCATGATAATCGCCCCACGTGGACCTCTTAATGTTTTATGAGTCGTCGTGGTAATTATATCGCAATGAGGAACCGGGTCTGGATGTTCATTTGCAGCAATTAATCCGGCTATATGAGCAATATCAGACATTAATAATGCATCAACCTCATCAGCAATCTCTTTGAAGGCTTTAAAATCTAATTCTCTAGAATATGCAGAATATCCTGCAATTATCATCTTAGGCTTTATTTCCAATGCTTTTTTTCTTACATCATTCATGTTCAGGATTTTGGTTTCAGGATCAACTCCATAACTTGAAAAGTTATAAAATTGACCAGAAAAGCTAACGTTATGGCCATGGGTTAAATGACCTCCGTGATCGAGGCTCATAGATAAAATCGGATCACCTAATTTTAATAATGCAAAATATGTTTCCATATTTGCTTGGGATCCGCTATGTGGTTGAACATTAACAAATTCTGCACCAAATAATTCCTTCGCCCTTGAAATTGCTAAATTTTCGGATATGTCAATGAATTCGTTTCCACCATAATATCTCTTATTTGGGTAACCTTCACTATATTTATTGGTTAAAACAGACCCTGTTGTCTGCAATACTGCTTTTGAGACATAATTTTCTGATGCAATCATCTCCAAGCCCGTCCTACCCCTCTCGAGTTCTGAAATTAAGACACCATGGATTTCAGGATCAACGATCTTGATATTATCCATAAAACGATTTTTCACATAGCAGGAAATTTCTATATTGTAAAAAAATTTTATATCTAATAATGGAAAAAAGAAAATGCGGGGGGTGGGATTTGAACCCACGAACTCCTAAAAGATCAGGATTTTCAAGGATTAACAATTCCTGAACCTGACACCGTTGACCTGGCTGGGCGACCCCCGCAAAGGATGAAATGGTCGAAATGTAATATTTATTCATCACCAAACTGGATAAAAAAGAATATAGGTAATTTTAGTGCTGAAATGATAGTTTCTGTATGATATGATTAAATTAAATTCCTAAATTCAAAATAATTATCGTTTAGTAATCATCAATATGTTGAAATAATTGGATATGAAAATTGAAACATTAGATGTCTATCCCTGGTCTATATTTTTGCAAGAGTTGCATGAAACCAATAAAAAACATTCGAAATGAGGGTAAATGTGATTCATGTTTGGCTAAAGAAATGAGGGTAATTGGCTCAGGTAACGTCTGTGATCATTGTCGAAAAAATGCGACTCAATCGCTATTATATATAAATAGGAAAACCAAAAAAAAGTATTGTGTTGACTGTAGATCCATTTTTCACAAAGCTTTAATTACCAAAGGAATGGATAATGAAACCGCAAATAAAATACTCGTTTCCGATTTCGTATTAATAATTGATCCCATGAGGAAATCACGGGTTCATAAAAGGAGGTAATTTTTTTTCAATGTATAACATACTACATCCCTATAGATGTGATTTTTTTCCATATAAGTAACATATTCGGACTAAAATAATTGAACTAACTGCAAAATAATAATTGTGAATAATAAATTTTATTCGTTCAAGGATAATTGACTTACGTGTTTGGACTCAACGAAGATCAAGAATTAATTCGAGAGACTGCCCGTGAATTGGCCCAAGAAAAGATTGCTCCCAGAGCATCTGGATATGACCAAAGAGAGGAATTCCCCTGGGAATCTGTGAAATATCTACAAGAATTGGGATTTATGGCTATGATGGTTGATGAAAAATGGGGTGGTTCAGGATTGGATACCTTGAGTTACGCTATCGCAATGGAAGAAATTAGTGCCGCATGTGCCAGTACTGGCGTTACAATGAGTGTCAATAATTCACTTTATGCCTATCCTGTAGAAACCTTTGGTACAGATACTCAAAATGAAAAATTCTTGTGTCCTATTGTTTCTGATAAAATTGGTGCATTTGCATTATCCGAACCTGATGCTGGGTCTGATCCCGCAGCTATGACCTCAAGAGCAGTGAAAGATGCGGATGAGTATGTTATAAATGGATCGAAAATGTGGATTACAAATGGTGGAGAAGCAGATTATTACGTAATTTTCGCAATAACTGACCCAGAGAAAAAACACAGGGGAATATCAGCATTTATTCTACAAAAGGGAGATACAGGATTTGAAATTGGTGCTAAAGAGAAAAAATTAGGTATTAAAGCCTCATCTACCACTTCCTTAACTTTCGATGATTGTCGTATTCCATTAGATCGACTACTCGGTCAAGAAGGAGAGGGATTTAAAATTGCTATGATGACTTTGGATGGCGGACGGATTGGAATTGCTGGTCAAGCTCTTGGTATAGGACAAGCCTCGATAGATGCTGCTGTGAAATATTCAAAAGAACGTCAGGCTTTTGGAAAACCAATTGCACATTTTCAAGGCCTTCAATGGATGATTGCAGATGCTGCAATGGAAATTGAAGCAGCGAGAAATCTTACTTGGAAAGCTGCTAGCATGAAAGATGCGGGTGTGAGATTTACAAAGGAGGCAGCAATGGCTAAACTGTATAGTTCAGAGGCTTCAGTTAGAGCTGCGGACATGTGTGTACAAATACATGGAGGTGCGGGTTACTCGATGGATTTTCCCGCAGAACGATTTTATCGAGACGCGAAGATTACTACAATTTATGAGGGTACATCTGAGATTCTTCGATTAGTAATAGCGAGAGAGACAATTGGAAAGTTCTAAATACATAGATATGAATTAATGAGATCAGTATTGAAACTATAATAAACTAAAAGTATATTTCATCGAGAATTTACGCAAGAATTGAGAAGATGTCAACAAAGGATAATGATTATCAGATCAAAGATATGGACTGTCCCTCCTGTGATAATGACGAAGCAAAACTAATAAGTCACCATTTGGATATCCCTTATTACGAAGACTATGTAATGTTAAACATAAATTGCGCTAGCTGCGGTTTCCGATCTTCTGATTTTTTTAACCTCTCTTCGAAAGGTCCCACTCATTATGAATATTTAGTAGATAATAGCAGTGATGATGTAACAAAGGTAGTAAGAGCAAAAGAGGGCTTAGTTGAGATTCCGGAACTTGGAATCAAAATCGAACCGATAAATGAATCAGTATCTTGGATACGAAATGTTGAGGGAGTGCTGGATGATATGAGAAAAAAACTAGTAATTATTATCAATAACCCTGAAGATCCTATGATGAGGAAATTAGCTGAAGAAAGACTTGAACTGTTAAATAATATGATTAAATATAAAACTCCCTTTACATTAATTGTTGATGATCCTAGTGGAAATTCACTAATTTTACCTGCAAATAAGAAAAAATTGAGAATAAAATATTATGAGGAGAAAATATAAATAAATTTTATATTTTGGTATCTAAGTTGCTTCAAACATTATAAGTACATACATTAAGTAATATATATTGCTTAAATCACTATATTTGTTACCTCATGGTATGCAGTTAATTCCGGGCTTAGAAAATCCATATAGTGATGAATTAATATCCGATGACTTTAGGTTGGGGCGAGGTCGTACCCCTATTTTACTGTACACATAAATTAAAGCCAAAAGTCATCATAATTTCTTTGCCCCGCATGCGTTTCGAGAAAATTAATAAAATGAAATCAGATTTAAATTTGATTAGTTCAGTATTACTAAATTTTATTAATACAACAGATCTAAAAGTGAGTTTAGTAATTAGTGGAGATCTATCCCATGTACACCAAAAAGACGGGCCTTATGGGTATCATGACTCAGGTATTAAATTTGATACAATTGTAAAAAAATGGTGTTTGGATCCAACGACGGACAAACTGCAATCATTAATTGAATTACAAACTAGTGCTATCGCATGTGGTATGTCTGGGATAT
>CAZRLL010000017.1:29202-31197 GCA_964600735.1 uncultured archaeon | reverse complement strand
AAATCATTTATTATATCTGTTTCAATTAATACATTCAACTCTTTAAGAAGTAATAATCTTGCAGTTTCGAGATTGCTTATTCCGATATCAACTATAAAAATCAACCCGAATGGTTTAATGAATGATGTAAATTTTGGAATTTCTCTAGATCAGACATTAATTGTTCCATGCTTATCGCATCCATTTCAGATTCTGGTAGTGTTCCTGTTCGAGCTTTATCTAAAAATTCCTTTGGATATTTCTCACCCCATGTTTCCAAAATTTCACTAATTGTCTTTTTAATATGCTTTAATCGAAATTGAACGAGATTTAATGCAACATCTTTTTCTAACTCAATGGTCATTGTTGCTCTAAATTATTATGGTCATAAATCATTTAAGTTCTTTTGGGTGACTTTCATTTAAATTTATATTCCCTGATATCATAAATCAGATGATCCGCGTTATATCTTATCTCATATCAATTCACCTCGCGTAGGCTTATGGAATCGAATTCGAATTAGTAGTTGTTATTATAATAAGCTAAAAAGAACAAAGAGAGATATTCGCAATTTTAAAGTTTAAAATTTATTACATTAATCCTTAATCATACAAAATTAATAATAACTATTCTGTTCAATGTATACCGATGAACACCGCTAAGGAATTATTTACTGAATTCACCAAAAAAAGGCCAAAAATTGAAATTACAGCAAGAAATGTAAGTCAATTTTTTGAGGATCCATTTACTTTGTGGGCAAAATACAATGCACCGGAAGAGGAAAAGGATCCATTAGATGAGTATCAAAAATTACAATTTGATATGGGTAATAAACATGAAGAGGAAGTGATCGAAGAAGATTATCCCAATGCCAAAGAAATTAGATTTGAAGATGAATTAGATGGGTTTTTACAAGTGTTGGAAAACATGGTTAAGGGAGTTTCAGCTATAACAAATGCACCTATCTTCCATTCAGAATTGGGATTAAAGGGTTGGATAGATATCCTCGAGAGAGATGATTCATATCCGTCTAATCTTGGAAATTATCATTACATCATCAAGGAAGTTAAAGATGCAAAAAATATTAAGATGAAGCACATTTATCAAGCTGCGGTATATAATAAAATTATTGGCGACATCCAAGGATTTACTCCAGACTACATTTATATTATAAATCGTGACAAGGAAGTAATTCCCTATGAATACAACACTAAATTAGAGGAAGAAATAATTGACTCTTTAAGTGATATGAGAAAGATTATTTCTGGGGTTAAGGATATTACTCCAACATATAATACCAGCACTTGGCCCTGGGTATCCTTTGCGAACAGATTAGCTATTGAAATGAATGATATTAGTCTTGTCCCAAATCTGGGATATAAAACAAAATTAAAGTTAAACTTGGTTGGAGTACATACTTTGGAACATTTATCCAAGACTCCCTTAGGTAATTTAGTTAAAATCAAAGGTATTGGCAATAAGACAGCTAATGATTATATTCAAAGAGCTAGAGCGATTTTAAAGGATGAAATCATTAATCTGAATCTGGAAGCAATTAATTTTGAAAATAAAGAAGTTGAAATATTTTTAGATTTTGAGGGTGCTGATTCAGATGATAAAAAATCTGAAACAGAGCAAATCATCTACTTGATTGGTTTAATCGAAAAGAGACAAAAAAAGGAAAAATTCATTCCTTTTGTCGCGCACCAAATTGATCAGGAGGGCGATGCATTAATCCAGTTCACTGATTACATCGATAGGCTAGATGATTTTGTAATATATCATTACCACCATTATGAAAGGACACACATAAAGAAATTATTTGATAAATACGATATCTCCGAGAATAAAAGAAATAAAATTTTAGACAATATGGTTGATATTTATCGGATTCTGATTAAATCGTGTGTGTTTCCCACCTTTGGAAATGGTTTGAAAGACATTGCAAAGTATTTGGGTTTCCGATGGCGTCATTCTGATGTTAATGCTTTGGAAAGTGTGGCATTATATCTAAAA
>CAZRLL010000017.1:2376-29192 GCA_964600735.1 uncultured archaeon | reverse complement strand
AAACTCGAACACATATCTCAGAAAGGGTGATATCAATTGAAAATGAACAAAATAAAAAATATTTTCATCATAGATACTGAAACATCCGGACTAAATGGATATCCCGTTGATATAATTTTTGAGATTGGAATTTGTGAATTAAAAATCGATACAGGTGAAATTATACCAATATACGACCAAATAATAGGATATGAGGAAAGTCAATTATCGGATAATCAAAAAAATGCCTGGATATTTGAAAATTCAACACTATCATTGGATCAAATAATAAATTCTAATAAAAAGCCAGAAAAGGTAGCAATTGAAGTAAGACAACTTGTAGATCAAAAATATGTCGCGTTTTATAACTTAGATTATGATCATGAAAAATTTATGAAGTATGAGCCGTATTTATTAGAGGATGGAAATAATTGCCTTTTACTTCCGTGTATAATGAAAGAATTAACACCAATATGTAAAATAAAAAACCAGTTTCGTCCGGGCTATAAATGGCCCAAGTTAGACGAAGCTCAAGATATTCTTTTCAATGAGAAAGAGATTGAGGAATTCAAATATAAACTTGACAGACATAGAGCAATATCAGATGCATACGTATCTGCGAAACTTTTGTTTAAATTAATTTCAGAGTTTAATTTCTTAGAAAATATAACACTAAAAAGAAGTTTTACATGATTTTTTGTTACAATTAAAATATAATCTTTAGCTCTTTAACAGTTAACTTCAAATTTAATTTATACCAAATGCAGAGATCAGCTATAAATTATTCACATTTAACAAGCAGAGTACTTATTTTATATATTCGATTAGAGATTATTATTGCATGGGATATGAAAATAGAAAATTTGTTTCAGTAATGAATATATTAGACCATATTAAATTTGAAGTTAATCTGTTGAAGCTAAATCAAGATGAAGAAGTTGACTTCTTTCAATTTTTAAAGGATGAAATAAGAAAATTGGAAAAAGTAAGTGTTCCAATAATTTCTTAGTCTTCTGAACTGTATCTCATTTTTGCGTATAGTAGAGACTATCCGAAATTTTTTTTCAATGAAAATATAATCATACACGAATTAAAGTGAACAATGGGACTAAATTGTCGGTTTATCTTTCTTTATATTGAAATAAAATCCATGAATTGATAATATCCCAGTTATAGAGAATCTTATTATTAAATAGTTGAAATCTATGGAAAAGCATTCCAGTATCCTTGACACCTTCATTCCTGAATTCCATGTTTCAAATTTACATAAAAAAAGGTGCAAAGCAACTTCGGAATACACATTCAAGGCGATCGAACAATTGACCTTCAATGAAATACCTTTTACTCCAAAATTAGTCCATTTACGAACTCTCACCCTAAGAATTTTCAAAAGAGAATTTAATAGGAATCTCCATTTACAACATAATCAAGACGGAATAAGAAAAGCAATCCTAGATTTAGATAAGAGTTTAACTTGGATAAAACTTTATCATCACCAGAAAAAAGGGATAGTTGTTGGTTTCATTGGATCATTTTGGAACACTAATCCAGAATTTATAACACTAGTAAATGCTACTGAGTTTATTAACTTTAATAAAGTTGGATTTGCTAAAGCAGTATTGGATTTTAGAATCTCTGAACAAGAACCATATTGTGAGATACAGTTAGAGACCCGGGTTTGTGCCCTGGATCCATTGAGTTATAAAAAACTCCAAGTCTATTGGGCACTTATCGCTCCCGGGATGTGGTTTATCCGGAAAATGTGGTTATTAGCACTCAAACGTAAAGCGGAGAATTTTCAAAGGCATATAATTCATTGACCTCCAAATAACCATCATGAGCACTCATTAATCCCAATACGAAAAAAGATACACATATGAAATTGAATGAGTAATTGCTACGATTAGTTTATTGTCAATTTATGTAATAATATAAATTCTAAATGCTCTCAAATTATTCAAGGGCAGATCATATCAGGTCCACCTATTTCTGGACAAGCAGCAGTGGTTAGAATAGTGTTTAGTAGTATTGAAGTTATTATAGGTAATAACAAAGTCAAATATCGAAATATCTTGATGTTCATATTTAAAAATATCAAAAATGAATAATTAAACTAATAATGACATATTGTAAATAGTATAACCAATGTAAATTGATAATCGCGATAAAGCTCGTCTGGCAATTTTTTATTATATTATAGATTCTAAAATTATTAATTGCTTCATTACTGGTTGTGGGATAATTTCTTTGATATCAAACTCCTCATCATCTATAATTCTTTCAATTATTGATTGATAATTATGTAGATCTTTTGTTTGGATTAGTGTTTTCGCTTGATTTAGTAATGCATCATCCCCAAAAAAATAATATTCAACTAGAAGTGCCATCACCCTCAAAGATGGAATATTATACGTATCAGTAAACTTGTAAAGCTTCTGGAAAAACTCATTACTAATTTTCATAATAGACTTGTTTTCGTCTAAAATTAATTTAAAATAGTCGATGTATGAAATTAGATTATACTGGGGTTCGATTACCTTGTTATCAATAATCTCTAGCAATAATTTCTTAGCAGTATTTGCATCTTCATTTAAGAATATCCTAGCTTTGGACAATTTGTATTGTGTTTTTACAACTTCAAATGTTGTCTTAAGATTTAATTTGTAAAGTTTGTTAAGATATTCTTTTGCATCACGCGGAACATCTAGATCACATATCAGGTTTATAACAGAAAACAGAGTAAGGGACAATATTGTTTCATTATCAAAGGACTTATCTTCGAGAAATCTGATACATTCTTCAAAATAAGTTTTTGCTTTTTCTAATTCTCCCTTACAGTGATATGTTTTAGCTAGGATCATCATTGATAAAGCAATATTTCTAGGGTCATCAATTTCTATACTTTTACTATAAGCAAGTTTTGAATAATCCAAGGCCTTATCGAATTCCTGTAAATGTTGATAACATCGGGCAAAATTTCGTTCAATCATTATTGATAAGTTAACATCTGAAGATGATAATGAATTTTGACATAATTCATAATATTTGATACAACGATTGAATTGACGTTGACTCAAATAAATTCCAGCTATCTGAAATGATGCATTAATCAAATCTTGACGAATATTGGTTTTTTTCCTCTCATTGAAACATTCTTTATAAATCTCAAGTGCATTATTATAATCTGCTAAATAATATAATATCGTGCCATAAAGGAATAGCACATCACCATAGTCTTTGACAAATATTCCATCATCCCAATATATTAAATCTGAAATAATTTCTTTTAATTTGGCTTTATGCATCCGATTGTTTGCTATACTTATTACAATTGACTCATTTTCTTTGTTCTCATACTTTGTTTTGACAACATTAACAACTTCTAAACTTTCTTCAAACCTCCCCAATCGCATTAAAAGTGATGCTTTTACCCAATACAAATTAAGTTCGATTTTTTTATCGATCTCCAATTTTAATAGATCATCAACAGATTTTAATGAAAGTTTGTAATTATCTTTCTTTCCTATCTTATAATTATTGCTTATATCGAATAATTGCAATAAAATAGGATCAAAGTAACCTTTTTCTTTATCCAAAAATAGGTAATTTTGACCAAACTCTATTTCTGGGGTATTTTCATAGGATTCAAATTTTATTAATATGTATCCTTCAAAATTATGAGAGATTATGTAAATTATATGGTAATCCAAGTTTCCATATTTCCAATCGAGTCTAGCTTGATTCAATATATCATACAGAGATAACTTTTGATTTGTTAATAGATCGCTTAATTCAGAGTTATTGTTTAAATTGCCTACAATACCATCAAAAGAGAAACGATATAAATTCAAAAGGGGATTTGATGCTCTATTTTTGAAGACTAGATAAGAGAGTTTTTCAGGATTATGAATTAACTCCTCAATTTCCGAGAGTATTTTTCCCCGATCTTCTGTTATTTCCTTAAATATTGCGCTATTTTTTGGATCAGTATATTTTTTTAATATTTCAAGTGAATTACTAATAACCTTATCAATTGAATATTCATCTGAAGCAATTAATTCATTCACAGACTTAAGTTCGCTTCTATTTTGAATTTTTAATGTATTCTTGTCTAGTTTCTCTAATTCTAAAAGTCTTTTGTAATATTGTTTACCAAGAATGAGTGATATTAACCATCTAATACATGATTGTGTGAAATTATTGATTAGTGTATTAAACTTTTCAAAGTCAAATAAATGTGAATTATTTTTTTCGTAAAACACTATTCGATCGGGTTTTTTGTGTATCTCAACAAAGATTGGGTTTTTTTCAATTTCCAAAACGGGGATAATTTTATTTGATGGGAATAAAATATTTTCTACCAATATTTCTAGTGAAACCCAGAATAAGTACTTCGATATATCATTTTTTTTCTTTTCAGTATCATCGATATGAATCAAATTTTCAGCTTCTTTACAAAACAAAATATCAATATTACTTATTACGATATTATTTGCGGGTAGAGTTAATAATTCATCATTTGGTATGATCCCAAAATATAATAAAATATTATTGTAACCTTTAATTCCCTTAAGAAATTCGATTTTCAATAGGTCACCCAGTTTCTCTGTATTACTCCATTGGAATAATATCCTTAATATTTATTATTATACTCTGCTTGTTATTGTAAAACAAATTATTTTTTTCTTGATTTATTTATACACAAAAAATGAAGCAATCTAAATTTTGTGAAATAGTGTTAGAGATCCAAGTTTGAGGCATGGATTCATGAGTTATAAAAAATTCAAGATTTGTTGAACACTAATTGCTCTCGGAATTTGGTTTATCAAAAAAATGTGTTTGTTAGCACTCAAACAGAAACTGGAAAACTTTCAATCATTTAGTTCTTTGGCTTCCAAGTAGCCATCATAAGCACACATTGATCCTAGTATGAAAAATGATACATATTAGAAGCAAAGAATCGTTTCACATATTCTCTAGCTATTTAATAGTACCAATAAATGCGAATATAGCTGAAAAATATCAAAAAATAATATATAGTTACCATTCTTTTGAAGCCCGAAAATTACCATCCTTTACCAGACTAAATTCAGAGGGTGGAATTCCAGTATAATAATAGATCCACACATCCCCTTTAACGATGTTTTCGATTTTTTCTCTTTCAAAACCAAATGGTTGTTCCAGATCATCTATCTCAACCAATTTTTCTTCCGAAATTTCATAGATCTCTAGATATATCAGAAATAGATCTTCATTTTTAATCAGCATCGGATATCTGCCATTTGTATACAATTTAGCTTTTAGTTCATAATACCCATTTGCAAATGGCTTTTTTGGGGCTAGAAGTACCTTATAATTGTAGTGGCCTTGTTTTAAGGTACCATATACCGCTAGATACAACTCTTCACCAAAGGGATGGGCAATTTTATTATTATAAGAGGATAACGGTTACAATATTGAAAATTCAGCATTCATATCGTAACTTGTTCAAAATCTATTCTTACAAATAACTAATTAAGTGAGGTGTAAAAATTTCGACTAATTAATTTTAGAGGTTTGTTAAGAGTCTATACCCTCCTGCGTGCAACAACGTACAATCCTCCAGTAACAAATATTACTGCACTCCAAAGAACAATTAGAGAACTAAAATCAAAAAAATATCGTTGATCACCCTTTAGTGACATTCTGGTGTAAAAAAGAGAGAATATTAAGAAAATCACGCAAAGATTATAGCTTTGATACTTGTAATAGGCTGGAAGTCAATACTGGTAATTGTTAAAATCAGCCCACCGAGTGCTATAATCAATTCAATAAAAAGAAATAAAAGGACTTTACTAGGATAATCCCTAATATTTTGACCTAAGGTGGGATACGATTTAAAAAAAATATTGAGCCTTCTCACCACATTCAAGACTGTAAATTATGCCGATATGCCTATATAAGTTATCTGTTCGATATTAAAAAAATGAAAAACAGTTTCTTATTTCTAATTTTGATCCGACAAATATATTGGGAACTGGTGAAATACTTTACATTTAATTACCCGTCCTGTCATTTATTAATCATGAGACGTATAAATAGACAAAGAAAAGGTGGTTGGGATGCTTGAAGTTGCCAAAGTATTACAGGCTCTAGAAAATAAACGACAAATGATAGTAGAAGAGCAAGAGGAGCGTGCTTTAAACGAAATACCCTATCATGAATATTTATCCGAATTAGAAAGAATATCTGAAAAGGAGTTCCTAAAAAAAACCAATAATAAAGCTTCAGCACGACCCGTTAAGTTCCAAAGTACATTAAAACAGAATTTTGGAAATTTTGATAATATTGATACTGCTATTAGCTGGGCAGTAAATCAGTTTGCTAACTCGACCATCACGGCTATTGATGGTTCCCAGATAATGCCTAGTAAGGAATTATCTTATCCTATAGCAATGATACAAACTGGTTATTTTACAATCATATTTTCAAACGATTTTCCAAATAAACCAGCTGAAACAGTCTCTAATACCTTTCCTGAAATTTTAATTTCATCTGATTCTGTGATATCAGGAGCCATGCTAAGAGAGGGTGATGTTTCATTAAAACGGCAATCATTAGAAATTTCAACTGCAAAAAAACTTCTAGATGACCTTTCAAAGTTACCTGATCCAATAATTCTAATGGATGGGACTCTAATTTATTCATACATGATCAATTTAAATCCATTAACTCGTCAAAAGGCAATTGACGAATTAGTGAATTTCTTACAATCTGCAGAACGTCATAAAATTCCTGTAATAGGATATATTGATACATCATATGCCAAAGATCTGGCATCAACGCTTCTAGAGATGCAAAGCAGAACTAATATTTTCCCGGTCTCAGATGGGAGTATTTTAAACACTGTTTTGGATAGATTGGGTGATTATATAATTCCTTTTTTTTGTCAACGGGAACCAATTCCTGAATATGGTAGCTATGCTAACAAGATATGTTTTTCCTATATGAGAGTAAATTCTATAAGAGTAATTCGCTTGGAGTTTCCCTTCTGGATCTGGAAATCTGGAAGATATGAATCTGTAATGAAGAGCATTCTTGCAGAGGCTATTGTATCACATGGCTACCCTAGGGTATTAACCCGGGCACATCAAACTGCTGTTTTAAATAATGCAGATCGTGAAAAATTCCATAGGATTGTTTTGAAATACTTTAATGATCATTTGGATATTCCCATCAAAGAAATGATAAAGGCGAATATGAAGAGACGATTTTATTGAGGGATGAAGTAGATGAATAGAGTTATCGGAGAAGTCGTAAATGTTGAATCACTTACAAGCGTTCAAATTCAGCAAATTGAAGGTGGAGATGAAGTTAAACTCGGAAAATTTGTATTTATTGAAGGGCATAATATAATTGGTGTATTGGGTGATATCAGTATTCTAAATCCAGAATTTGGATCCTACCCACGCCCAAAACGCTTACCGGATAATATAGAAATTGCAAATCTCTATCCAGATTTGGTTGAACAATTCCCAACTATAATTACAGTATATGTGTTGGGTTATTTTAACAATAATCAGTTTTATCAGGAGATACCATTTCGCCCACCATCAATATATACTAAGGTTAGATTTGCCACACAAGAAGAAATCATTAATTTTCACAAATCAGATAATGATGAATTACCCCAGTTAAGTTATTTAATGCGTTTACAGGAATTTAATCGAACTCCAGTTATGGATACATTATTACGCATCTTACTTTCAAATATCTCAGATTTATTTGATATTACAATTGAGGAAATTTTAGAGGTAATGTCATGAATCAAGTGCAAAAACCAATTGGTAAGGTTATTACAACTTCAACCAGTGAAAATTTAATAATACGATTAAAACGTAAAGTATCAATTGAAAAATTGCAACTTGGTGGGTATGTTACCATCCAAGGAGCGATGTTCCTCTATATTGGCAAAATTGTAGATATACATTCTCGTGAGGTGACCAAAGGAACTACAGATATCCAGATGCAAATGGAAGATATCAATGAATTGGGTATGAATATAGGGAAATTACCTCTGAATTTATTGGGAGGTATTGCTTACGATATCACTGTTAAACCCCTTCGGGTAATTCCATTAGATCGAGAGAAATCGGCGATCGAACCCAAGACTGCACCTCCTGTATTTGCTGTTGCCTTACCAACCTATGCTACAGAAATTGTCCAATTATATACTCAAGATGAATCAAAATATATTGAAATTGGCATATTAGGGGGTATAATGGGTCCGGATGTTCCAGTAAAGATCAATATTGATAAGTTAATGACATTGCACGGGGGAATATTCGCAAAAACCGGATCAGGAAAGACTATGTTGGCGAAAATTATCATGGGACATGTAACTGCAAGGGAGAATAAATCAGCTCTGATTTTTGATATGCACAATGAATATGGATACAAACCAGATGGCTTAAAACCATACTTTGATTCGAAAATCATTGTTGTTGGTTTAAAACAAAAGGGTAAAATGCTAAAAATAGATGAAACCATGGAAATACCCAGATCGCAGGTTACAATGAGAGATGTATTAATGGCAGTAGATCTCACTGAAGCCCAGGAAAGAGCATTGTATGTGCTGGAAGATAAGTTTGGTCGTTACGAGTGGTTCGATAAACTAATGGAAACCGAGGTTTCGGAATTACTTGAAGAATTAGGCAGTGTGGGGAGCATTCATGAAGCCACGTTAAGTATTGCGAAAACAAATGTCAAACGATTTTTTGATAGTTTGCCATTTATTGTTAAAAGTGATGCTGCAAGGGAAAAAAATACTGCGGATAATATCCTCAGCTGGTTGCAACAGGGAAGATCTGTTATTGTCAGTTTTGGTGCGTTTTCCAAGGATCCAACTGTATATGCCGTGGCTACCAATATGATTGCTCGGAGATTATTAGAATTGTATCGATCTAAATTTGATGAGGACACTGCAGATACTCTACCTCAGGTAATAATAATGCTTGAAGAAGCGCATAAATTTCTCAATAGAAATCACCTAAACTCAACCTTTTTTGGAACTTTTGTTCGTGAGGCACGAAAGTTCAATCTTGGTTTATTGATTGTAGATCAATCACCTAGCCAGATACATGAAGAGGTTATGGCACAATTAGGGACGCAATTCATCATGCAATTGGGAAATGAAAAAGATAAAAAAATGGTAATTAATCAATCGGAGGAAAATTTGAGGGAATACAGTAGGGAAATTACCAGTCTAAATCCGAGAGAAGGATTGGTGGCAGGTAAGTCTAGTGATTTTTTGCAAAGTTTTAATGTTACAGAATATATACCCGTAAATTTAAAGAGAATTTGGGGGTTAGACCAATCATCGAATAAAGGGGAAAAAAAATTACCTAAACGGCCTCTAGGAGGTATTCAGACATAAAAACAATTCATTTTTTACATTGTTCTGACACTCATATTGGGATTTCACATTCCAACATGAGAAATGATCCAGAATCAAATCGAAATTTTCTGACCCTGGATGCGGAAGATCAGTTTAACAATATCATTGATACTGCTATTGATGAAAGAGTTGATTTTATCATTCATTCAGGAGATATGTTTGAAAGAGTCAATGTGAAGAATATTGATATTCAAGGAGCTTTAAAAGCGTTAAACCGATTGAGTGAAGCAAATATTCCATTTGTAGTAATTGCTGGCAATCACGATAGACCATTTACCAAAGGTGTTATTTCTCCCGTGGCATACGTTGATTTCATCAAAAATTGCTATTCGATACCTCATTACAAAACCAAAAAATTAACAATTGATGATCAAGAAATCGCGATCCATGGAATATCTTATCTGAAAAGTGATGTCGAAAAGGATTTTGCTATAATATCCAAAAAATTATTATCGCAGGAGGTGAATTATCAAATTCTAGCTAGTCACCAGTCATTACAGGGTGCAGAAGTTGGTTTTGAATGGTCTAACATCCCAGAAAACCCAATACAGCGTTCTCTTTATCCATCATCAGTAAATTACATAGCAATGGGTCATATTCATAAGAGACAGACCCAGACTCATCCTCAAAATGAAGATTTGTTAATGCATTATCCTGGATCCCCTATTGTTACCGATTTTAGCGAAAGAAATGATGATAAAGCAGTTACTCTTGTTTCTCTCACTGGTAAGGAAGTTGAAATACATGATATTCCCCTACCGACAAGACCATTCATTGAACCAAGTATTGATCTAAAAAACCCGGAACAATCAATAGATGTGGAAACTTCGATTCGATCTGTAATTAAAAATAATTTGGGGAATGATAAATTTCTTGGAATTCGACTGAAGGGAAAAATTAGATTTGCCTTGCGTCGAGTAACGATGACTAATTATTACCGGGAATATTTTAATGAATTTGCAGGTTTTAAAATTTTCAATCATGATGCGCGATTAACATGGTATGATCAAGATGGATTATCTCTTACCGAGGGAGAGCAGTGGTTGAAGTCACCTTTAGAAGAATTGAAAATTGCTTTGTCCAATCAAGAAGGACTGAATGATCAACAAAAGGAAATTCTCTTGGAAAATGGAGCAGAAATTATTACAGAGGTAATGGAGGAAGAATAGTTGGATTTTAAATATTTGGAGTTGAAGAATTTTCGAAATTTCGCGGAAGAAAAAATAGATTTTGAAGATAGTTCTGTTTGGATCCTAAGAGGAAAAAATAGTTCTGGAAAGAGTACTCTGGCCTGTGATGCTTTAACCTATGGTTTGTTTGGTAAAATACAGGCTATGGATGAACCTGCGGACCTAAGAATCTTAAAAGATGACGTGATCAGAAGAGGAAAGAGAAAGGCATATGTTCGCATTGATTTTTCACACAAAGGAGATATTTACAAATTAACTAGGACAAGAGAAAAAGCCAAAAGCTCTTCGAAAGAAACTGTGACAATCATCCGCAATGACAATTATATTTTAGTTGATGCTAAAAAATCAGAAGCAGATAACTGGATCCAAAAAAACCTGTGGACATATGATGATTTCACCAACACTACGTTGATACTACAAAATGATATGACCAAAGCCCTTGAAATGGTAAAAGGTGATAGAAAAGATTATCTGGAACGATTATTCAATATAAAAAACTTTGAGAAAATGTCGGAGAGAGCACGTGATAAATCAAGAAATCTTGATGCTAAAATTTCTGAAAAGAGTGGAGGGATTACAACTGATCAAGAAAAAATAATTGATATTGAAGTGCTAAATGTTAAAAAACTGGAATATCAAAAGAAATTAGATACTGTAACTAATGAATTTACATTAACTAAAAAAAATTTAGAGAAGGTGAATGCAGAAAAAAAGGTTCTAGATGGCTTATTTAATGATTTTACAAATCTTAAAAATGAAAAAAAATCACTGAGTAATGAAATAGATGACCTTAAAAAAGATATATCAGGAATAAATATTGAATTAAAAGGAATAAATAATATTATCTACGGCAAAAAAGAGGTCGAACAAGTAATCATTCAGATTGAGAAACTGGAAGAGAAAATTAAAGAATTTGCAGTCATTAAAGATGAATTAAAACACATGCAAAATGAAAAAGATGAATGGAATGATAGTATTGAGAAAGCGAAAAAGCAGTTGGAAACTGATTTAAATGCTTATAAAA
This sequence comes from uncultured archaeon, assembly GCA_964600735.1. Lineage (GTDB taxonomy): Archaea > Asgardarchaeota > Heimdallarchaeia > Heimdallarchaeales > Kariarchaeaceae > LC-2. The sequence continues at coordinate 17,563 of CAZRLL010000017.1, read as the reverse complement.
TCCAATTAGAAGAAAAAAAAGAAATTAACTTAGCCCAAGAAAATAGACTTCAAGAGCTTCAAAAACAAAAAGAGGAAATCAACAGATTAAATGTTAAGGTACAAAAACTACCAGAAAAGAAAGCAGAATTTGAGGAAGCAAAAAAACGAAATCAAAGATATCAGACCTTAACTAGTGAATTTTCAGCTAAAGAATCAGAATTAAAAACTAAAATAAATTCAGCTACACAGGCAATGAAAGAAAGGAAAAAAATCATCAAATCATTGCCCATTATCAATCAGCAATTGAAATTGAAGGAAAAATACAAAGCAGATTTAGCAAAAAAGGAAACGGAAAACAAACACGTATCAAAGGAAATAAAATTAATAGAAAAAAAAATAAATAAACAAGAAAATTCAATTCAGGTTTTAAATACAAAAATTGCTAACCACAGACAAAATATATCTGAACTCGGTGAAGAGAAAGAAAAAATTAAGGAATTAAGGGGAGGAGCAGTATGTCCTAAGTGTAATCAACAAGTATCAGGCAAACATCTCGAAGATTTAATTAAAAAGATTAATGTTTCAATTAAAGAAAATATGGTAAATATTGATGCTATAACTGATGAGCTAGAATTAATTGGATTATCTATTGTCAAGTTGAATGAGCAAAAAAATAGGGAATTAAGACTACAGGAGGATTTGGAGGGGAAAATTATTGGACTTAGGAAGGGTAGTGATGGTATAGCTGCCACAAGAAAAGAACTTGAGCATATTACCCAAGTTCAGGAAGAACATAGAGAGATCCAAGAGAAAGGTGGATTGAATAATTTATTTATTGATTTACGCAAAAATATTCAAAAGATCGAAGAATTAAGACAGAATAATTTTGTAGATCCTGTTCAGTTGCAGAAACTAGAAAAAAATTATATAAATCTTGAAAAGGATGCAAATTCGGTAAAACTTTACAGAGAAAATATAAAAAAGATACCCGAGTTAGAAAATACAATTGAGAAAACAAGGATTAGTATCCAAAATGAGGAAAAGGTGTATAATCAGAAGGAAACGAGTATTAAAACCAACCAATTTGCATTAAAGGAAAGAAAAGAGGTCAAATTAATTCAAACAAGAATAACTGAAAGAAATGAATTATTGCAAGAGGAGACAAAGATAAATCAAGAATTATCAGAATTAAATCCAAAAGAAACAAGGAAAAGAAAAAAGAAAATTGAAGAAAAAGAAAGGAAAAAGATTGAGGTTTCAACCCAATTAAAAGAAAAGGATAAACAAATTAAGAAAACTAGTGGTAAATATGAAGGCGTCCTTAAATCCCTAGAAAAAGAGAAATTTAAAAATCAGAGCATAAAAATTGACGAAAACCTCAAGGAATTCAAATTGGTTGAAAAACAGTTCAACGAAATCAATATTTCTAAGATTAATGCTCATCGAGATCTAGAGGAGCATAATAAGAAAATTGCAGAACAAATGAAACTTTTGGAATCGATTCATAAAAGAGAACGTAGTATTTTAAAAATTCGAGAACAACAAGATGTTTTCAACGAATTGTCAAGAATTTTCAAACACATTGGTGGTAGAATTCTCAGCAGATTGCGGAATCGAATAAACCTAGAAACAGTAAATATCCTAAATCTCCTAGGTAATCCCCAATTACACGCAATATCATTGGAGGAGGATTATAGCCTTTCTATCCAAACTCCTGAGGGAGATGAGCGTCCTGGATTTTTCTCAGGAGGTCAAAGAGTAAGGATTGGTCTTGCATTTAGATTGGCTTTATCAAACGTACTTGCTGAATTTAGAGGAAATGAATTGGACACACTAATTATTGATGAAGGGGGATTTGGTGCTCTTGATCAAGAAGGCCAAGAGGGCGTAATTGAAGTTTTTAACGCTATTCAAGATAGATTTCAAAGAATGATAATCATATCACACATTGAAGCAATCGCCGATAATCTCCCGGGAATTTCACTTTTTATTGAGAATGGATCGATCATAAATACTGCATAAGTCAATAAATACTAATTTTTATTTTATTGTGTGATTTATCATATATTATTCAAAACATGAAATTAAGATAACTATTGACTACGGGTCATATAATCTTGAAAAATTAATTAATTTTACATTATTATAATAATGTAAAATTTCTATAAAAATGCTAGTTATGATGGAAAAATTTCATAATGTTTAAATACTTAGCAATAATTATTAATAATATGTTACTTTCATTAGAAACAAAGCTAAAACACGATGATATTGAGAAAATTACTTCAATAATAACCATCCAATCAGTGGCAATAAAAGCCATTCACGATTTTTTTGAGGAAAAAGAATATAAACAACTAATGCCCATTATTTTATCCAAATTTACCGATCCCTTGGGACCTGATCCAGGATCATCCGTAATTAAAACTGGAGAGATCGAATATGAAGGTCAGAAATTGCAGTTAACCCAGAGCATGATATTACACAAACAAGTAGCGATTGGATGTGGATTATCAAAATTTTATATTATGTCTCCAAATGTGAGGTTGGAGGCAGCATGGAGAAAGGAAACAGGAAGACATGCATTTGAATTCACCCAGGTTGATTTTGAGGTCAAAGAAGGAAAAATGGATGATATATTCGAATTGGTAGAGGAATTAATGAGATTTATTCTCTCAAAAGTCATTTCCAAAGCTTCCAAAGAACTAAAAATACTGGGTAGAAAATTCAGCAAATGGGTTGAAACATTCCCAGTATATACTACTCATGAATTACTTGAAAAATATGGCGATGAATGGGAGCAAATTGCAAGCCTAGATGCTAAAACACCGTTTTTTGTCATCTGTCATGACCGGGAGTTTTATGATAAAAAAGACAGATCAAGAAAGGGATCACATTTCTTGAATTATGATTTGGTTTATCCGGAAGGATATGGGGAAGCTCTATCAGGAGCAGAAAGGGAAAGTGAATACAAATTCATAATAGAAAGGTTGGAAGAAGATAAATTACCTTTGGAAACTTACAAGGATTTCCTTGACCGGGCTAAAGCAGGTAAATTAGAACCGAGTGCAGGGGCAGGACTTGGCGTGGAACGATTAATTCGATTCCTGACTGGTACAGCACATATTGGTGATGTGCAATTATTCAGAAGAATCCCTGGAGAAGAAGTTATAATATAGAATTCAAAAAATATTGAGTTAACTCCAAAATCATTTCATTCTGATCAAAGAAGACAAAAATATTCTAAGCAACTCAATTTTCATAAAAATTGTCATTACAATTACAGTAGCGAATGTGGGGACAAATAGTATTAAGTCATTTAAGATGTATGAATCGGAATAACTAGGAAATACAATAATTGCAAATATCAGATAAATGGTGATGATAATATGACGATTGTCTAATGCACCATAATAATCAATGACTAATACTCTACCCATTAATATAATCATCATAGGTTTGATATTATATAAACATAAGCCAACCGTGAAATTTAACTTTTCAACTTATTAGAATAACTAGGCGAAAAATTATTGATATTCATAAAAACTTGAGGAAACCTAAAAAAAAATCTATTTGGGCTTTAAAACGGAGAGCGCAGTAGCTCTTAGTAATGAGCAATAAGTGAACTGAAAAACAAAAAGATTACATAGTTTTTGTTATATCTTGACAAATATGAATAAACAGGAAGCAATACAACTTATTAAAGAATTTATCACTGCATATTTACTTCATCAGATAGACAAAATTGATAAATTTGTCGATCACACAGTGTCTGCACATAATCTAAGAGATCATGTACGACTGATAGATGAGTTTCGATTTGCCTCAAGATACTGGAGCACGGCATTTCCAGATGCAACTGTTGATTTTCACCAATTTTTGTGGGATCCAGAAGAGGCCAGTTTATTTATTTTAGCATCACTTACAGGGACCCAATCGGGTTGGCTAGGAGACATGTATCCAACAAATAAACAAATCACTTTGAGGATACAATGGATTATCTGGTTTAGTGATGATAAAATTGTTCGGTTTTTACCAATACTAAGCTTTATGGAACTTCTGGCGAGTTTAGGTCACATAGAAGTGTCTAATATAGTTGAAAGTGTGATAAAATCCTATCTCAAAGAATTACAAAAAGAAGGGATGATTGAATAGCATATTTCATTAAATCTAGACCTCATAAATTTCGATCGATAGTATAAATTAATGAAATTGAGTAAATAAATTTTTCAGTAAACTAATTTATTGATTAAATATGGTGTTACTTGAAAATATCTCATATAAGCAAGCACGGGAAGAATTTGACAAACATCTGGTAGTGGTTTTACCAATAGGTAGTACCGAACAACATGGACCTCAGTCCCCACTTGGAACCGATTTTATTGTTGCAGAGACTCTCGCTCGGGCAGCTTCAGATAAAACTGGGGCACTCTGCCTTCCAACCATTCCATTTGGTGTAGCAGCCCATCACAGGAATTTTACAGGTACTATCTTTATAAAAGAAGATGTGTTTAAACAATATGTCAAACATGTGGTGGAATCGATACTTTTCCATGGATCAAGAAAAATTTTGCTAGTTAATGGTCACGGAGGTAACGCCTCCTCACTTAATAGTTTAATTGGTGAGATCAGAAGAGAAAAGCCAGAAGTATCCATACTACTCTATGAATACTGGAAGAATGAAGAGGTGATAAAGAGTGTATTTGGTGAAAGTGCATCGCTAACCCACGCCTGTGGCATTGAGACCTCTTTGATAAGCGCATGTAGATCAGGTTTAGTTGATATGGATTTGGCCAAAACACTTGAAATCCCCTCAGTCTGGGGAATTCAGGTGGCAGGACAGATAATGCAAGGTACAACCGATGAATTTAGCAAGTTAGGAGCAGTTGGTGATATGAGTCTACTCTCTGCTGAAAAGGGACATCAATTGAAATCGGTTTTAGTTGACCATTTATCAGGTATAATTGAAGAATTTGGTAAATTTGATATAAAAAGCATTTAAACTTTGAAGATCGCGGTGGAACTCACAATTTATTAAGGATAAAATTAGCCGGCATTTATTTAACAATGACAACCTTATTTACCGTATTTATACTCCCATTATAGACAATAATGATTTATCGAGAATTTCAGAATAGGTGATTCTTCGGTTAGTTATAAAGTATAATCATTGCATGGGGCAGACTCAGGATAATGACTGCTGATTTGCCAAATCTAGAAGGGAAAATTGGTTTTGTTAAAAGAATTCATGTGTTAGATTAATGCAGATTTGGAGTATTATCTGCAATTGGTCACGCCAGCCCAAAAATCTTTATGAAACTTGATTTAGTAAGTAATTCATGTATTGTGAATTTTGTGGTGCACAAAATCCTGATAATTCTTCTTTTTGCACTGGCTGTGGTAATAATCTCCAACAAACGGCTTATCTAGATGGAACCTCTCATGAGCCTATAAAATATGAAAGAGTTGAATTTGAGGTTACCCAAAAGCTATTAGCCTTACGAGCCACCTATAAAATAAAGGATGTCAATAAACACGAATTTATGGTTGCAAAGAAGAAATTTATCAACCCATTTCGGCCTTATTTTTATATTGAAACTCCTGATGGTCAAACTTTAGGTCATATTCAAGGAAATTTTTGGAGAACAAAATATAATTTAATCGATGCTCAAGGAAATTTACATGCAACGGTTATATTCCCATTCCTAATGTTTTTCCGAAAAAGATTTGAGATTGAGACACCTCATGGGTTATATCGATCCGGAGAATCCTTTTTTGCTTATAAATTTGAAACCTATGCTCCAGATGGCCAGATTAGTTTTTTAGTCGATAAGAAAATACTTTCAATTCGTGACAACTTCAAAATCCAATCATTTGGTGGTTTAAGTCCGTTCATTACCTGTTTAGCTGCGGTTTGTATTGATAGAAAATTCCATACTGGTGATAAATCACCTATGGATTTTGACTAATTGCAGTAAGGTCTGGTCCTGCAGATGTTTCCCGTATTTATACTCCCATTCATGACAATAATTTACTTATTTTAGTAGATAAGAAGTAATTAATATATATTTACAATAGATATTTTCTATGAAATGAGTGAAGTCCTTCTAATTAAAACAAATGATCGTAAAATGGGTATGGAAGCAATTTATTCCCACTATAAATCTAAATTTACATCGTTTGAGGGAAAATCAGTCGCTATCAAACCTAATTTCAATACTGCTGATCCCCCCCCGGCTTCCACAGATATTGAAATGATTAGATCGATGATCTTACATCTTAAAGAAAATCAAGTGAAAAGTATTACAGTGGCTGAAAGGTCGGGGCCGGCAGATACAGAAGAAACCATGGAATCTAAAGGTCTTTACAAATTGCAAGAGGAATTAAATTTTAATATTATTAATTTCTCCTCCATGACTGATGAGAATTGGGTGCACTTAAAACCGGAAAAATCTCATTGGAAAGATGGTTATTTGTTTGCTAAGCCAATACTGGAAGCTGACATTGTAATTGCTATGGCTTGTTTGAAAACACATCAATTTGGAGGTCACTTCACACTTGCCTTAAAATTGGCTGTGGGTAATTTACCCCGGAAGCTTGGTGATTACATGTCTGAACTTCATTCATCACCTCATCAAAGAAAATTAATTGCCGAGATAAATCAATCCTATAATCCATCACTGGTAATATTAGATGGTGTGGATGCCTTTGTCAAAGGAGGCCCTTCAAGGGGAGATCTTGTCCATCCACATGTTATGCTGGCCAGTACTGACCGAATTGCTATCGATGCAGTTGGTGTGGCTGTATTAAGAGATTTAGGAACTACTCCCGAGGTTGAAAAAGGGGCAATATTTGACCAAGAGCAAATTAAAAGAGCTGTTGAACTCGACCTAGGTGTGAAAACTCCTGAGGATATAACAATTGTTGGATTTGATAGTCAAAGTCAAGAATACGCAGATCACCTCAGCTCAATGTTAAATAACACAGAGTGATTTTCTTCAGATTTAACTGGGTCTAAATATCATTTATATAACTCGTAAATCGGATAAAACTATATAAAATAAGTAATACAGGAATATTGGAAAAATGAAGATTGACAATAAGAAGAAGGAATTGAAAATATCCATAAGGGAATTTGCTGCCCTGTCAATCAACCATGGACCAATTCGAAGAAAATCCTCGACCATTCCCAATAGGCTAAAAGCATCCATTGGGACTGAGATCCATAAATCTTATCAGGAAAATGCTAAAATAAGAAATAAAACCGTAAAAAGTGAGTTTTACGTCAAATATAAGTTTAATTTTGAAGACTGGACTATAATCATTCGTGGTCGGGCTGATATTGTTTACGAGAAGGATGGTTATACAATTATCGAAGAAATTAAATCAGTTTCAGATGTTAAATCATTAAAATCATATGAAATAAAGCAAATAGCTCATTCGCTCCAATTACAACTCTATTCGCATTATTTCCAAAATCTGGGTAATGAAGTAAAGTGTTATCTTGTCCTTTATAATTTGATATCCGATGATTATCTAAAAATTGAGGTTAAGACAGAGAATATGACTGAGTTCATAAATAGTACCTGTGAGGCAATTATACGGCAAATTGAAGCCATCAATAAGGAGAAAGATGTATTATCCCAAAGATCTAGAAAAGTTAAATTCCCTTTCAAAAACTACCGACCACACCAAGAAAATATTTTGAAACATGTAGTTAATTCTTTGGAAAAACAAGACCGATTATTATTGCTTGCTCCTTCCGGGCTTGGAAAGACAGTAGGAACACTTTATCCAAGTTTGAAGTATTCATTAAAGGAAAACTTAAGATTATTTATTACCACTTCAAAGACAACCCAACAGAAGATCTATCAAGATACATTAAAATTAATGCAAAAGAATGGAGCGGATTTTAAAGCGGTGATATTAACCGCAAAAAGAAAGATTTGCAATAATGTGGAATTTATCTGTGATACAAATTTATGTCCCTACTTGGCTAATTATTCGGAAAAAAAGGTCAAATCAGCTGTAGACCTGTTACTAGTTGAGAATGTAATAAGTTCAAGACCCATCAAGAAAGTGGCAAATAACCTGAGTATCTGTGCATTTGAATTATCATTAGATTTGGCATTGGAGTGTGATGTTATTTTAGGGGATTATAATTATATATTTCACCCACATATAAGACTTCGAAGGTTTTTCAATGTTCCACATAAAGATTCCATATTAATCATTGATGAGGTTCATAACTTACCTGACCGAGCAAATGATTATTATTCTCCTTCATTATGTATAAGTGAATTATTGGAAGTGGATAATTTCCTTATTAAATCAAAAATAACCAAAAAATTGTTAAATCGGATTAAATCCCTACTGCAATCAATGGTTCAATATATCCGGGGGTTTGTTGAAGTGATTGGAAATTATGAGGATAAAGGTATTGTAGAAATTGAAGACGAGAAAATAATACATTTTCAAAATCGGTGGGATAATTTGGTGATTGAATACATTCGTGAATTAGGGAAGTATGGAAATGTTCCAGATGCTAGTGATTTGTTGATAATTTTTGGGGAAAAACTAAAATTTTTCAATATAATCCTGAAAGAGAGCCATTCTGCTGAATTTTCACATATCTACGGTGAGGGTGAGTTGAAAATATTTTGTAAATCTGCAGCTTATAAGTTAGCGGAACAGATGAAGGGATTTCACTCTGTTATCGCTCAATCCGCAACGCTATATCCACCCGATTACTACCGTAAAATAATAGGATTTCCAGATAATGCTAATATAATCACATATAATTCTCCATTTCCCAAAAAAAATCGATTACATCTAGTATATCCTAGTGTTTCAACTAAATACAAAGCTAGGGATTCTTTTTACGATAATATTGCTGCACTCATTGTTCAGGGAATTTCCAGTGCATTTGGAAATTATTTAGCATTTTTTCCCAGTTTTAATTTTCTCAATAATGTTAAAAAAGAGCTGGAAAATTTCCAATTTCCATTGAAATTACTAATTCAGGAAAAAGAGATGAGTGAGTATAAACGTAAACGGTTTTTAAAAAAATTAAATCAGGATGATGAAAAATACCTCCTACTCGGTGTCCACGGTGGAATTTTTAGTGAAGGTGTAGATTATCAAGGTGAAATGGCTATAGGGGCATTTATAATAGGACCTGGATTACCAGCATATACTTTTGAACAGAATTTAATGAAGGAATATTTTGATGATAAGTGGCAAAAAGGTTTTGAGTATGCTTATCGTAACATTGGTTTAAATCGAGTAATTCAGGCCGCAGGTAGAATTTTCAGATCACCTAGTGACAAGGGTATGGTGATGCTGGTTGGTTATCGATTTAATACCCCATTTTATTCCAAGGAATTACCTGTAGACTGGGATCTGGTGGTTACATCAAATCCAATCCATAATTTGAACGAATTTTGGGGTATAACGGGTTAAATGAGACAAATTGAATTCAATTTTAGAACTCCAATATTTGAAATATTATAATACCTTAACATTGTTCAAAATCCAGAGAATCGATTGATCTCCGTTATTTATCAGGATCGTTAATAATCAAAACCATTTCAGGATTAAATCACCATTATATGAGTTTATAAGTTAATACCACAATTTGTTACTGGTTGCTGGTAAATCATTCAAATTCTTATAATGGTAAAATCTTAATAATTGCCGATGAAGTTCCCCATTCTGTCAGAACACTCCTTCGAGCCCAAATCTTATTGACGTTGAAGCTGTTTCAACCAACCAGCAACCTTGAATTGGTTCATCATGGTTTTCGTAAATCAACTGTAGGCAGAGTTTTAAGGGAAATGAATAGGGAAGGACTTATTTTTGAAAAGTACAGGCTTCATAGACTTACAAAAACGGGAGAAAGTATATCAGAAATACTCTTGAAAGATCCATGTGTTGCTCATTGGGCTGCGTTTCAATCCTATGTCTCAGAATGGGAAGTTCTTGATATTAACCGTCCTAAAATTGGACAAATAGATCTAGACTAAATATGATTTTCTGAATTTTCCTCGTTTTATCAGAATCGCTGCGAATATAAGACTATAAACTATCCAATAAAATGATATTGGAAGCTGAAGGGATGATTCCTCCCCTGTTAATCGAATAATTCTCAGGTCAAAGTTATCCCCCAGTTTTACATGATATAAATTGAGTAGGCCAGTATCAATTTGCCAATTGGCTTCAACATTATAGCTGACATTATCTTCAAAGAACTCATCTCGGATAGAAAAAATATTGTCTTCAATACTAAGAAAACGATTGGTGTCCTCTTCTTCCTCACCAAAAAAATCAGGAATTTTCTTATTTATTACAGCTTCAAAAAAATTCAATTCGGTTCCATTATTATATGTAATTCTCACAGGAAAAATAAACAATGAAATTGGTAGTATATAAGCCTGTCTCGAAGAATCGCTTCCATCAGCTGAGTATTCAAAATACTCAGTAAATTGACTTTCTCCCTCGACATCATCCATGCTAATTTCAGATGGAGGTTTTAATATTTTTATTTTAATAACTGTTCCATCATCAAATCCTGGTTCGTATGCGTCTATTCTGGGGGTTTCAATAGTTTCATCATAGATTGTTGTGTAAGTAGTCGTTGTATAATTAGTTATTGAATAATTTCCGCTTGTATATGTGGTAGTCGTGTACATTGTAGTTGTGTAAGTGACATCGGGTGTGGGATTTGTGGGAATATCTGTGGTTTTTGTTTCATTTTCTAGTGTGTTGGAATAAGTATCTACTACCCATTCAAATTGCTCTCCAGTTTTTAGGTTTCTTGACCAAGACCAGGCTGGATCATCGATAGCTTCACTAGCTAATAGTGTTGAAATATTCGTATTAGCCACGATCAGTAAAATCAAAATTAATATAACATTTTTTTTCCTCATTTCTCTTGCCCCAAACTATTGGATAATATTTCAAATTACAATATATGATTGGTGGATATAATGTTTCCTAAATTCCAAAGTTAAAATTCCCAAATATCACAATTTGAACCATGAAATTAATGAACAAACGTCACCCATGCAATATAAGTTGGCTGGAGAAAGGAAGAAATCTTGGTTCCTCAAACCAGAGGATAATAATAATAAAGAATGGTTTCCAAGAACTAAAACTAGCAAATACTCAAGAGTCAAATTCTTTATTGGTGTACTGGATGAGATAGGAATAATAATCCTAATTGTACTGTTATTATGGTATCTTTTCACACGTTTCAATCCCTTTTGATAGCAAATTGAGGAATTAACAATATATTTAACAAATATTTATTTCAAATTTTTATTATGAATAAAGATATACTTGCATACAAGGTTCATGAATTATTATCCTTTAAGAATAGAACTTTAGCGGTGGCAGAATCAGCGACAGGTGGCCTTTTTACCCATCGCTTGACTAATTTTCCCGGATCAAGCAAATACATGCATCTAGGTATTACGGTGTATTCAAACCAATCAAAAATAAAACTAGTTAATATTAATCCAGCAATTATTACTGAAAAGGGACCTGTATCCTACGAGGTTGCATCTGAATTATCGATTGGAATTCGAGAAATCTTAGGATCAGAGATTGGTTTAAGTATAACTGGAATAGCAGGTCCAACCGGTTCAACCGATTCAACCCCCGTGGGAACGGCATATATCTCATTGGACACAAATGACCTGCATAAGGTAATTAAAATCCATAACGATGGCAACAGGAGTGAAAATAAAGATTTTTTCTCAGATCAAGCATTTCAATTTATACTGGATACAATAAAATAACAAAATTGGGCTATTGGATCACCAAAATAGATTTAATTGGTAAAAATATCCTTAAAATTGGACTATACAATGAGTGAGGATAAATCAAAAAAAGAAAAGAAAGAGGAGAAAAATAAATGGCACCGTTTCATGGCCGCAGACTGCTTCAATAGTGCTTGGAATTGTATGGACATGGAAAATCGAACCCCAGATGATGATGAATTGATGATTTCTGCCACCTTTGCTTCAAAATATCACTGGTCGCAAATTGGTGAACCCATAAATTTTCAAAGGGCAGAATGGCAAATATCACGGATTTTCTCAATCCTGGGTCGTGGGGATCTCGCATTGCAGTATGCGAAGCATTGCCTTGCCTTAACAAAAGAACACGATTTCAAGGATTTTGATCTTGCTTTTGCTCATGAATGTATGGCTAGATCATATGCAACTCTTGGGAACAAGGATGATTTTTCCAAATATTATCAACTAGCTAAAGAATCTGGGGAAGAGATCAGTAAAAAAGAGGATAGGGAATATTTTTTCAAGGATTTTAAAGCTGGAAACTGGTTCGGAATGAAATAGATTATTATTATTTATGAATTTTTTCCATATTTCGAAGGATCCTGTGCAATTCAAGCATTAATTCTTTCTCTTCAGATGTAATAATCATATCATCAAGGGCAATTTTCTTGGCCTTATTGGCGATATTCAAACGGTATTGCAAGAGTCTAGATTGTTCTCCTTTTTCGATCACTCCATCCGCTAATGCATCATTCAATACATTGACATACTTCTCAGCATCACTCATTAGTGATTTTATCAAGCGATCTTCATCATCTGTAATTAAGCCATCTTTTTTTGCTACGGTGGTTAATTTGTCCAAAATTTTATCTAACTGACTATTCATTTCAATTTTTAATTAATGCGTTTCATTATAAAAATAATCTATTTAAATTCGATATTAGTGCAAACTTATATTGGATTAATTTCGTGATTCAACAGTATATAATATACCTGTTATTCAAGCCTTTGCCTGTGAATGAGAGAGATTTCCAATTAAAACAGAAATAATTGAAATTGTAAAAGAAAAATATTTTGAAATTTAATGCAATTCAAGAAGGAAGAAATTTTGCAGCTGAGGATTTCAATAACCTGACAAATGAGTGACGGACTCGAGTTAGGGCAGAAATTAGAAATCGATAGCGATTATTTAATGCATAGACCGGCATCAAAGCTGCGGCAATGCTTATGTATGTAATGAAAGAGCGAGCATTTCCTTGATTGGAAAGGTTTGAAACAAAGGAGGTTGTTAGTTGGATCATTTTAGTGACATCCGAAGCACTTTTGTGCTACAATATTACATACACCAAAGTGACTAATAAGACAAAGGTGTGAAAATTGGTGCTGATCGTACAAAATCGGGCGCATTTATGTGAACGATTGTTTACTTGCTGGGGATAAAGATTTTAGGCATATTCTGCGATTTGAAGTTATGAAGTTGGCAACTATTCACCTTGATAATAATGAACAGGCAGCCATTGTTACATCAAATGGTGTAATCCCTATCTCTAATATAGAAATTGAGTTTGAATTACCCGGAAATTTACTAGATTTAATCGATTCTCCTTATTTTGAAAAACTACAATCGTATTATCATTCAGAAAAAAAAGACCTGATTAAATCAGAACGTCATATGATTCCATTCAATGAAGTTCACTATGCCCCACTTTACCGAAATCCTCTAAAGATTTGGGGGATTGGACTGAATTACAAAGATCACGCATCTGATCTTGTTGCAGAAACTCCAAGTAAATATCCAGTTGGTTTTATGAAACCTGAATCAACCATTATTGGACATGGAGATAAAATTAACATTCCAACTATATCCAATAAAACCACGGGTGAAGCAGAATTGGGTATAATCATTGGTAAAGAATGTGTAAACATTGCCAGAGAAGATTGGCTGGATGTGGTGGCTGGTTTTACAACTGTACTAGATATGACCGCAGAAGATATTCTACGTGAAAATACTAGATATCTTGGTCTTTCTAAGAGTTTTAATACCTTTTTCAGCTTTGGACCACACCTATTAACCCCTGATGAGATCGAGGATCTTGATCAATTAAACGTCTCTACTATATTAAATGGGGAAGTGAGGGGAACCAATACGGTATCAAACATGACCTTTCCGCCTGATTTGTTAGTATCATTTCATTCGAGGATTATGACTCTAAAACCTGGAGATATTATTTCAACAGGAACTCCCAGAGCAGCTCCTTTATCTCATGGTGATACTCTTGAGTGCCAAATTGATGGATTCGAGCCTTTAATCAATGAAATTATTGATTTAAAGGAAACTGATCTGATTTAACACCGCAACAGATCTAAAATATTCCAAAATCATTCTTATTCAGTCTATTTTGATTAGGTCAATTTTCTGAACAAATGGGTGTATGTCCGGTTAGCTAAATTCTTAAAATTTATGACCCAGACATCATAAATGTGAAATAATCAGTATTTACGCCTTCGCTTCCCAAATATTTGAGTAAAGTCATGATTTGACCTCGGTGGTAGGTTTGGTGATCCGTATATAACAGGAAATAGTCCTCTTTATCCAATGTCAGACTTTTTTCCTTTGATACAGGAAATATGAAATCTGGCTTTTCATAATCAATTATTGCCTAGGCAAATTTCGAGGTCCCAGATTTCCAAGTATTCATTAATTCTTCCCGACTCATATTTTTTGCCTCTTCAGATAATTTTGTCCAGGTTTCCATCAAGGGTTCATGAAAGTACGATTCATAAGTGACACTAATATGTTCAATTAGATCCCGGATACTTCTACCAAAACCGTCAGGTTTTTGATTTAATTCATCGTTGGATAACTCTGCAATTTTCTGGCGTAAATGCTCTTCAGCCCAGATATAATAATTTCCAAGTAATTTTAGATCCATAGAAAATGGAAAATTGGAAACTAAAATAATTTATCTGTTTCTATCCTCTTAATTTTTCAGTTGAGAAGAGGATAAATATCATTTTAATTATTCTCCTATATTGAAATTTTAATTATTGAGTGTTCAATTAAATCAATGGAAAGTCCTTGTATATATACAAAATCACTCATAATACCTAAAAAACTTAAAAACACAGGAGAGAAATGGTTTTATTCAATATGTATGGAACTAAAATCCCAGCAATACTAAAAATTGATACTCTATCACCAATGGGCATAAATGTCGCTATGAAGTATTTTTTACTACAACTGGCAACAATTGCGCTGACTATGATATCATCAACTTTCATAATTCTATATGTAATTGAGACATCTGGTAGTATCCAAGCATTGGGCATAATTTTATCGATTTCCTTCATTGTAACGGCTGTGACAGACTATCCTACAGGAGTGCTTGCGGATTGGTTAGG
>CAZRLL010000017.1:404-2366 GCA_964600735.1 uncultured archaeon | reverse complement strand
CCTTACAGTTGCATATGTGTTATTTGCGATAAGCACCTCTCTTTTAATATTTGCTGATTCAACAGGAGATTTAATAATTGCATATATTTTCTTAGCTCTTGCTAATGGCCAGGCATCGGGGGCATTACAGTCCTGGTTTGATAATAATTATAAGAGATTTTGTCATGAGGAGGATCCCAAACGAGAAATTTATCGAGAATTTTTAGGTAGAGCAACAATGTTTATCCAGTATACTGGATCTATAGTATTCCTTGTAGGAGGTATTATTGCATCTTTCCTCAATAATGGTAGGATAATCGTTTTTGCTATCCAGGCCTTAGGTTTGATTTCACTTGCTATATTCTTTGCAGTAGTTCTAAATATTACTCATGATGAGAAAAAAGAAGAAGTTGGCTATTTCAGTTTACTAAAAGAAGGATTAGCATTTTCATTTTCTGATCGAATGATTTCTCTATATGTGATTGCTTCTGTACTACTCATTGCAATTACCATTGTTTGGTATAATTTAGTGCTTTTTGTCATATACTTTGGCTACACAGGTTCTGATGTTGGTGCGGGAACCCTTAGATGGATGATCTGGTTTTTTGGAGCTATGTTGATGGGAAAAGCTGGTACTATTAGTAAAAAGTTGTCCGAGAAACCCTGGATACCCAGATTAAGCTTTGTTTTCACCTTGGCCTTTTTCGGTTTAACAGCACTTCTTATCAAATTTGATCCTTTTGATCGAGATAATCCTTCATTTGACCTGGTGGGTGTATTTTTTGTTTTTCTAATATTTGTGTCTGCAGGATTTTTTATGAATATCTACAATTTTCTTACTCAAAAATTTTTCCTAGAAATTGTCCCAGATAAGCTCAGGAATTCTATATATTCGCTTTTACCAACACTTGGATTGTTGGTTGGTGCAGTACTTATATTTTTGGTAGGATCAATAATAGAAAACAGTGGCTTTGTATGGGGTATTTTCATTATTATTGTCGTAGCACTTACTGGAGTGTTATTCGAATACTTGGCTCTAAATTTATATGAACCACCAGAAGATGTGGACGATGTTGAGGAACTAGATATATTGTATGATAATTATTCAATCGCCAACTTTGATACATTTTTTCACAAGGTTCCAAGAGCATGGCAGTTTAGTCCAAGAGTAAAAGTAATTTGGGACCGGCTAACGAGGGTGGCACTACACGATCACTTAATTGATAAAGATGAAAAAGAGTTATTGGACAGTATTATGGCCAATTTAAAGGAATATGGCAAAATATTAGAGGATGCTCTAGATGATCATGTGATTACCGAAGAGGAAAAGATAGAATTGCTTTTGGCTCGAACTAAATTGCTTCAGGAAGCCGAGGAAGTAGCAGGAAAAGATGATGTCATAACCGACGAGGAAGCAAAAATGATCGATAAATTGATGAAAATTGTACATGAGTTGCATTTGGACCATCATTCTCCCGATTTCAAAAAATAAATATTTAAATTCCATCGTTTTTACTAACATAGAGAGTTGAAACCATATTCATATTTAAATCTTCCCCCTCTTCGGTTTTTTCTATTACCCGATAATTATATAAATCCCATAGGGAAAATTGTTATGTAACTATTTGGGATTTCTTTCTATAATACTGGAAATAGACTCAAATGGTCATATAAGGAGTGTTAAAAGTGGTAAATCAACTGATTGGGTTTAACAGTGGCGATTTTGTCAAATGGGACGCCGAATTTGAAGCAAACGAGGAAGATATGCTAAAAATGGGTCTTATTGAAAGGCACGTGTTTTGCAGTGAAGACAGTCAAGAAGAAATCTTTGTCCTTCTAAAATGGGATAATATGAAATCTGCTTTGGGATATCTAGGAGCGTCAGGATTAAGATTCACGGATGACGAAGGAATGCATGTAGAGGAGATTGAGACATTCATTAAAGAAGCTCATCTGTTCGAAATTAGTATGCCCGGAATAAGG
>CAZRLL010000017.1:0-394 GCA_964600735.1 uncultured archaeon | reverse complement strand
GGTGAACTGAAATTTTCCAGGGGTGAAAGGTTAAGTATAGCCAAAGGTGCAGGTCTAAATCACATGCGTGGAGCAGGATTCAAAGCTGCCAAAGGAGAATTTACATTCGCAAAAGATGGAATAAATTCTGATGAAGGCGTACAATACACACTTGCAGGATTAACAGCCCTAAGAGGTGAAGGATTACTTCATTCCAAGGGTGAACTTAAGATGTCTGATGAAGGGGCATTCTTGAATTACCAAAGTGAAGATCGTTTATCTGCAGATCGATTATCCGCTAAGGAAAGTGAAGGTCGTTTATCCGCAGATCGATTATCAGCAGACCGATTATCCGCTAAAGAAAGTGAAGGTCGTTTATCCGCTGACCGACTATCAGCAGACCGAATGTCAGCAG
>CAZRLL010000016.1:30514-31508 GCA_964600735.1 uncultured archaeon | reverse complement strand
TTCTTCTTCCTTCACTTCAGACTTGGCTTTCTTATCCACCTTTTTCTTTTCTTCTACCGTTACTTCCGCCTCGGGTTTCTTATCCACCTTTTTCTTTTCTTCTACCTTCACTTCAGACTTGGCTTTCTTCGTTTCTAGCTCTTTCTCTGTTTTTTCTTCTACAATTTCTTTTGTATCATCAGTGATGAATGTCACTTGATCTTGAGAGATTAATCCCGCATCAATCGTTGGACCAGTTATTTCACTAACACCCAATCCGATCCAGAATTTTTCGGGATTTAGTACTGGAATTGTCGAATCTCCGGCTTTGGAGAGACCAAGTATCCATTCACTTGGAAAATCAATAGAAAGTTCTTTGGGTATAACTGTACTCAATTCCTCTAGTGAAATAACCTTAGGTAATTCATAAGTGTATAGTCCAAACACGGCTGCTTCAATAGAGATAATTATTGCAATCGCATTTGTTTTCATTCCTCTTTTTCTTAGATGTAAAAGAACTTCAAGATCGATAATCGGAATAATTGAATTTTCAATATTTGCGATCCCAAGAACATGATTTGGGGATCGAGGAATCGGAATTATCTCTTCTATAAGTTTTATAGTCTCTACTTCACTTAATTTAATTGCGACCAAAGTTTTACCTATTTTGAAAGTAACAAACTGCTCTTCAAAGCTACTGGTGGTTCCAACGACTTGACTCATCATAACAATGCACGCTTTTTTTTAGATGGATAAAGAGTTGATGATTATTGCTAAATAACCATTTGAAAGGAACTTCAGTCTTACCATCATTTATCGATTTTGATTATTTCTTTGATAACCAATCTCGAACCAACAGTTAATCGCAATCAATATTTAAACTTGAGTATAAAACCATGGTGAAATATCGAATTAAGTAAGTTGATTATTGATTGATCCATAGGACTTCCTTAGAATCATAAACAAAAAAAGTAAATTTTTTCCTTGGTAAGAAGTTTAGACTCTAAGCATTCTT
>CAZRLL010000016.1:14371-30504 GCA_964600735.1 uncultured archaeon | reverse complement strand
AGCATTCTTATTCCAATGTGGGGCGATCAAGGCACCATTACTCTCTAGCTTGACAACATTGTGATCTACCTTCTTGATAACATTCAATGCAGCATTGATATCCGCATTTATCAATATATTACAATTATTACATCTAAACAATCCACAAGTGATTCGATTTTTCAGAGTAAGATTTATACACCTTACCAACGTTTTCAAATGGTGAATATTTGACCTGTAGATGACTTTTTTATGGTAAGTCTATTATTAAAAGTATTAAATTTTATAGTTCGACTATGGTCACCTCCCACATGTTCACCAACCAACTTGATATTATTTTTACTCAAATTATCCTTTACAGCCTCGATATTTCGATCTCCAATATTAAGCCCTGGACCCAATAATCCCTTTGTTCCAAACATACGGCTCCCTCCTGCAATTTTTGCATTCAAATTTTTTATATTAGCTTTTTTCTGTTTTAATAATTTGATGGATTCAATTACCGCAGAATCTGCATATCTTCCTGGGTGATTGAGATTCTTTTTTCTGGAGGCTTTTTTCCCATATAGGTCAGATGGTAAGGCTACATGTGCCAATGAAGCAATATTAATTTTTGGATCATAAATAACTGTTCCCACACAACTCCCTAATGCAAGAGCTGATAATGTATCTGGTGTTTTTCCAACAATAATTATTCCAATTCTAGCATCGTAATTCTTCATGATTATCCTTTCCTTATTTATTCTGAGCCAAATCTCAGACAAATTAAATCATTGGGAATTACCGATTGTTTCAATTTGTTACTCACCTATGGATATCAGTTGATACAGGTGCAATTTTCTTGTATATCCTATGTTTCGAGGAAACAATTGAAAACCTTCCCTTCCACTTTCCCCATAACGTTTCTGTTCTGCCAAGAATTAATATCCCCCCTACTTTGAGCGATTTGTAAAATTTATCAATGATACTCTCTTGCATAGAGCGATCAATGTAAATCAATACGTTTCTGCAAAGTATTAAATTTAAATTATACGGAAATTTATCTCTTGTTAGGTCCTTCACATCGAATCTGACGATTTTTTTAATCGAGGGCTTAATTTGATAGTTACCCTCAATATTCTTGTAAAAGAATTTTTGAGCTTGTCTTTCACTCATTTCTGCAAGATATTGAGGGCTATATATTCCATTTTCTGCAAGTTCTACTAAATCTTTATTAATATCAGAAGCGAATATTTGGAAGATAAATTCTCTATATTTTTCATTTTTACAAATCATAGCTAGAGAATATGGTTCAGCTCCAACAGCACATCCTGCAGACCAAATCTTAATATTCTTTGAATTTCCTTTTGCACCCTCATCAGTGATATCAGGTAAAATTTCATCTCTTATAATATTGTATGTGTCTTCATTTCTAAAGAATCTGGTCACATTTATGCTAAGAGCTTCTTGTAACTCCTTAATTTCATTTTCATCTTTTTTCAAATGAGCCAAATATTGTAAATAGGTGTTCAGTTTTAATCTGCTAATTCGTGCCCTGGTTCTCCTGATAAGATAATTACGTTTGTATCCACCCACGGCAACACCTGATCTTTTTAAAAAGTTTAGCACTGCATCTAAATTCTCTAAATCTTGTCCTTTAATCAGAATTGGTTTTATGACCTCAAGGTTTTTTCCTTTCTTATCTTTTTTTTGCAAATTTAATAGCTTTTTACCAGGACCTGTTTTGGAAGATAATGTCGCCCCCATAGCTACTTTCTTCTTCTTATTATTATCCCGATAACTCACGAGAGCATTATAATATCATACTTCTTCATAAAATTTTATATCTCAGTGAAATAAATTCAATTAAAAATCCATATTTTTTCTTCTTTTGTTTGCAACTCAATTTTCAAATCATTTGGCAAATTTTTGTTTAATATCAAACTATGATAATTACTTACTCAATTTCTTTATCTATCGGGCTAATCCTAATAACTTTGACCTTGCTTCCAACCCATGCATTGGGTAAATATATTCTGCCAGAATTTCCACTTGATTTTACAATTTTTTCAATAACCTCATATCCCTCTAGTTGAATTGACACGAGCGTATTAGTATCTTTTTTTTTGAACTCCCTTCGTTCTTCTGCCATATGTTATCTCTTGAGATAACCTTAATTAAAATTATTTTCACTTAAAGTTATTCTTTCGATGTTTTCGGATAAAATATGTGGTAATTAATAAGCCAGCCAATGCAACAATTGAAAATACATTATGCTCTGATATCCTA
The DNA here is from genome assembly GCA_964600735.1 of uncultured archaeon. Classification (GTDB taxonomy): domain Archaea; phylum Asgardarchaeota; class Heimdallarchaeia; order Heimdallarchaeales; family Kariarchaeaceae; genus LC-2. The sequence goes on along the minus strand of CAZRLL010000016.1, from coordinate 28,257 downwards.
CCCTCGTCAACTTCTTGAGCACTCGCAAATTCGACAAAAATTAATAGAAAGAGTACAAATGAGTAAATAATTAATTTATCAATATCTAACGATTTAATGCAACTTAATAATTGTATGCAAATATAAAAAATACTTCAAAATTTTCAAATTTTGCTTTTCACTAGAAACAGTGTTCGAATTATGGTTTACTATCATTTTTTGTTTGGTAACCCAAACATTGTTCGAATTATCGTTTGTTATCAATATTTGTTTGGAAATCCAAATAATATTCGGGTAATCTAGTATTTTGCATAATATGCGTATAATAATTTTGTTTTTTTTTAACTTTTAATGTAAATTAATATACTGTATAACAATATAATATCAATTTTTGTTATATTTCAGGTTATTGATGCAAGTTTAATTGAATTTCTAGCTCTAACTGATGGTTCTTCAATATCATCAGCAAGAAAAACAGAATATACTGATGACTGGGGGCTTGATAAATCAGAATTTGCCAATCTTGTTTCATTAGATGATGAGATTGACGATCTTACAGTGGAATATACAGATGCGGCACATGATGTAGAGGAGGAAGCTGAAGAGCTTGAAACGGAAGCAATTGCATTATCTAAAAAAATGGATAAAGAAGCCCAAGATGGTGTAGATACAATATTAATGACATCAGTAGCCCTTGTCGTAGCATCAATTTTAATTGGAATTGCATTGACTATTTGGATTACCAGAAGCCTAGTCAGTCCAATATATCTACTAGAAGAAGAGGTCGCAGTAATTAGTCAGGGTGATTTAACTACTGAATTAGAATTTACCAAAACTCCAGCCTCGGAGATTTCCTCTCTGGGAGGTAATGTAGATGCCATGAAAAACTCACTAAGAACATTAATTGCGTCAATATCTGAGTCAAATGGAATATTGAATACTACCAGTGAAGATTTACTCTCAGGTGCGGAAGAGATCAATGCAAGCTCTGAAGAGGTTGCCAGTACATCTCAAGCAATGAGCAATGGTGCCACATCTCAGACGGAATTGATTGCTGAGGTAAGTGAAGATATTAGGTACACAGCAGCTATGGTTGAGGAGATAGTGAAGAGAATCCAGGGGAATACCGAAGAAGTTTCGCAGATATCATTACAGACCAATATACAAGCACTTAATGCTGGTATTGAGGCCTCACGTGCAGGTGACTATGGTAGGGGATTTGCGGTGGTTGCTGAAAATGTAAGAAAATTAAGTGATCAATCCAAAGTTGCAGCAGAGCAGATTTCTTCGGTTGCGGATGAGATTGCTGAAAAATTGCAGAAATCATTTGATAAGATCTCAACAATGATGGTTAATGTGGTTAGTGTTTCAGAAGAAACAGCTGCATCAGCAGAAGAAGTTGCCGCAGCAGCAGAGGAAATGACTGCCACAATCGAGGAATTATCAAGTGCGGCACAAGAACTTACTACACAAGCAGAAAATTCCCAGAAACAAATAGAAATTTTTCGAATGTAAATTAATTCCATAAACATTGAAAATACATTCAAAATGCTTTCAAATATATTTTTGTCACAAATTTAGCGGATCGATTCTTTCAAAATAAAAGCTTGATTTCAAGTTATAACGAAGGAAAAATATTGAATATCATTCCAACCTAAATGTAAATTTCAAAATTAAGAAAAATTATTAATGAACAAATTTGTTTCACACATCGGAATTATATAGCTGATGGTTATTCAAGAGGTGTGGACAATTTTCACCATGATAAACGAGATAGAATCAATGGGATGATTGATATTTCAGAAAAAAATATTATGCTCAGGACAGCAATTGCATCAGGTACGGTGTACTTGAATCCAGATTCAATAGACTCCATTCGTGATAAGAGTAATCCAAAAGGTGATGTTTTAGAAAATGCTAAATTATCTGCGATCAGTGCTGTAAAAAAAACTCCAGAATTAGTATTTTTAGCCCACACCATCAATATTACCTCTGTCAAAGTTAATTTCAAGGTGTCTGATGATAGGGTAGAATGTCTTGTGAAAGTAATAGCTAAAGAGAAAACCGGTGTGGAGATTGAAGCCATTGCTGGTGTAATGAATGCCCTATTGTCAATTTTTGACACATGTAAACGATTTGAAAAGGATATTGATGGTCAATACAAATCCTCCAGAATAACTGACATTCGAGTATTGAAAAAAAATAAAATGATGATTAATACTACTGGCGAGTATTCTGAATAATTAACTGAATAAAGAAAAATAAGGTAAAATCGATCGATTTTTCGAGCAATTCAAATGTAGTTAGTAAATCAGCATATATCTATAAAAATAGTGTTCATATAATGAAGGAATTATAATGGCTTGGGCAGCTCACGGTTCGGTTCCATTGGATAAGATTAATGCAAGCGTGGTTGTGGTTTCAGATTCGTTGTTTTCAGGATCTTCAGATATCAGTCATGATATCTCTGGTCCTAATGCAATTGACATTTTGTCTGAAGCTGGTATCGCTTCTATAAATTTGGATTATTTTCCTGATGATTTTGCTGCATTAGCTGCAAAAATTGATAGTGACGTGCTTACGAATTTTAATTTGATAATCTTGATTGGAGGTACAGGAATTGCAGCAAGAGATGTCACTTATGAAGCTGTAAAATCTATTTTAGACAAGGAAATCATGGGTTTTGGTGAAGAATTTAGAAGAGTTAGTTACATACAAATTAAAGAAAAGGCTTTATTGAGTCGAGCAATCGCTGGAACTATTAGAAAATCACTGGTTATTGCTTTACCTGGCTCACCAAATGCAGTGGAGGTGGGTCTGAAGATTGCTCTTGGATTTTTGGGTCACGCAATTGAATTGATAAATAAAGATGGATAATAATTAAAATGAGTAATTATCTAGGTTGGATCGCTCCTGTTGGTTCAATATCTTTGGATGATTTGATAAATGACATGGGAGAGGATTCAAGAAGAGGGGCAATCACTACATTCACAGGAATAGTAAGAGAAAATTCTGATGTTACAGATAAAAAGGTAGTATCTATTGAGGTGGAAACTTGGGAAGAAGAGGGAACTGGTTCTATGGATACCATTGCAAAGGAAATAGGGGATAAGCATGATTTGTTGGGTTTAAGAATTATCCATCTTGAAGGTAAAATTATGCTGGGAATGCCCATAGTATATATCGTGATTTCATCTGAACATCGAAAAGAAGCATTCTCTGCCCTTGAGGAATCAATAAATGCGTATAAACAAAAAAGTCCAGTTTGGAAAAAGGAGATTTACATTGATGGTACAGGTAGTTGGATCACTACTGCAAAGAATATTGACATAATAGATTGAACAGACTTATTTCTCTCCCTTAAAGTTAGGCACACAAGTTTTCCAAAACCTGCGAATATTAATAACCTATTAACTATTGCACGATTAGGCAAAAAAGCTCTTCACTAATCTACCCGAGGTTTTCAAATAAAACGGATATAATCTCCAAAACCTCATGAATTTAAATACGAGTTTTGCTTGATTATCAACATGCCCATAGCTCTCAATATTTGCCAAAATTTCCTTGTTGTTTAGACTACCAAAGAGATGATCTACTTCATCATCAGTTAGCAAATTCATATAATTTCGTACTAATTTCATCATTTGTAGATTCCTTTTCATTTCCTTTTTCCAATACTTCTCATATTTTTTTAGAAAATTTGCCTTAACATTACCTGACAATGAACTTTCTGCTGCTACCTCACCCGCAATATGTGCAGCAATTCCACCTAGAATTACTCCTCCTCCGGTTGTAGGTTTTGTTTGTCCTGCAACATCACCAGTCAGCAACAGATTATCAGCATATGTCCTATCCACATATCCACCAATTGGAATACGACCTGCGGTTTTTCTTTTAATATCAGCACCAGAGCATTTTTCCTTTAATATAGGATGTTCGTTAATCATTTTAATAAGTTCTTTAGCTGCTGCTTTCCTCGATATGCCTAGTCCAACTTTTGCTGAATTATCTGACATGGGAATGATCCAACCAAAAAAATTTGGTGCATATTTTTGTGATTGGTAAATTTCAACTAGTGAAGAATCTATGTCATTCAGGTTATCCATGTAAAACTGAGCAGCATTGATGATTTTATTTGGTTTATGACTGGATAATCCAAGTTGTTTGGAGATTACCGCACGAATTCCTTCAGCTGATATGACCATCGGTGCAGTTATCCTCTTTTTTTCTCCGCCTTGTGATATTAGATCTACTAGTACAATACCGTCTTTTCGCACTGAATTAATTGCTTTGTATGGTTGATAAACCGTAACACCCCTATCAATTGCCCTATTTAGCAAGAAATTATCAAATGCGGCTCGATCGCAAACTATGGCATGGGGAGATTTTTTCCTCACAGTAATTATTTTTCCACTTGGAGAGATAATTCGAGAACCATAAATTTCTCTATTAAGAATAATATCATCTGGAGGAAAACAATCTAGTTCATTGAGTCCCCAATAACTGAATAATCCCGAACAATGTTCGGGTAATCCGGTTACTGGATGTTCTTCGACAATTGCTACATTAGCACCGGCACCAGAAGCTGCAAATGCGGCCCGGGATCCATTCGCTGAACCTCCTATAACAATTACATCATGATCTGGTTGCAATCAAATGTTAAATAAATTCGAATGTATTAATTGTTCTGATATAGATAGGAGAATTATAGATAATGTGATATAGTCCAATGATCCAACCCGACTGAATTTATAGGATATTAATCAACAAACACTTAATGAAAATCAAAAGGGGGAATGTAATTAAATTATCAGAAATAAAGCAAGTATTAGTTGTGAGGTCTGATTTAAAGATGGGAAAGGGGAAGATAGCTGCTCAAGCAAGTCATGCTTCTGTATTAGCCACAATTGAAGCCCAAAAAAATAATAAAACATGGTTTGACCGTTGGTTCAAGCAAGGGATGAAAAAAGTAGTGCTCAAAATTACCACAGAAGAGGAACTCAACGGTGTTTTTCAAAAGGCATCAAAATCAAAACTACCAAGGTCTATAATTAATGATGCTGGATATACACAGCTAGAACCTGGTACAGTAACCGCTGTTGGTATTGGACCAGCCCCCGATGAACTAGTTGATCCTATAACTAAGAATCTAAAATTAATGTGAAGGTGAAGTTACACAAAATGAAAAAATGGCCTGAGGATTCAGATTATGGCATAATGGGTTACACTTGGAGAGGAAGGAGTATTGGTGGAAGGATAAAAGCTAATCTTGATGATTTTCTCGTTAATGAGATAGATCCAATGACTAAACTTCCTATAGCCTTCCCTCCTGAAAAATTAAATCATTCAAGCACTAAAGAAGGGGGACTATTTCTGATCGGAAGAGTGTGGAAAAGAGGCATTGATCATGCTAGGATGATTAGGTTAGTTGCAAAGGAATTCGGTGTGAAAGAAGATGACGTGAGTACTGCCGGAATTAAAGATGCCAAAGCAGTAACTGTTCAGTTATTTAGTGTTTACCGACCCAGAATAAAAGTGAAGGATCCAACGCAACCATGTCCTGGACTAGAAATAGATAGTTACCACTATTCGCGTGAATATATTTGGCCTGGGGCGATGGGGGGTAACAAATTTGATATAATTGTTAGGAATGCCAATAAAATCGAGATAAACAGCCTTGAAGATTATAAGAAATTTGTGTCAAATGGCTTACTCAATTTTTACGGATACCAGAGATTTGGATCCAAACGGCCAATAACCGCACAATTTGGGAGATTTATAGTTAATTCTAAATTTAATGATGCTATTGATATATATCTGGGTGGTAAATCTGCAAATCCTGATGATGATTACTTTCGTAAATTGTGGAGAGAAAATCAGGATCCAAACGAGATATTAATTCAATGGAATAAAATCCCAATTATTGAGAAAGATATTCTAATCCATCTTTCTAAAAAACCCAATGATTATGTGGGTGCAATGAGAAAATTTCCAAATTTCTTGATCAACATTGCAAAGTCTTCTTTTGTTTCATTATTAACCAATCACTACCTTTCAAAAAGAGGTACAGTAGAAAAAACACTTCCTGGTGAGAGAGAAAGGAAAAATAATATAGAAATTGCCTTACCTTCTAATAAATGGGTTAAACCATTAAATGAGATTTGGAAAGAAGTGTTTGATTTCTTTAAAGTAGATTTTAAAAGAGAAATGAACCAAATCAGGCATACCAGCCGTTTCCTAAAATTTTACCCCACTAAATGGAGACATAAGATTTTAGATGAGAATAGTATCAAAGTTTCATTTAATCTTCCACATGGTGCGTATGCCACAATTGTTCTTCGTGAACTTATGCAACAACCACCACAAGCTTATTTCTAATCATCAGACATAAGCATAATGTGCATTCATTCCAAGTATAGCTTTTGTAATCACCGACAGTTCATCAGCCGCCATAATACTTTCCTTATCAGCTTTCTTAACTTGAACCTTCAATTCTTTCTCAGAAAAGGAGGGAAGAAATATTGTTGAAGTACCCATTGGGATTATTGGAGATAATATATCCTCAAGGAGTTGTTTAGCACTTCTTGTCTTCTCTAAATATACGGCAGATCTTTCATCAACCTTTGAAAATTGGCTTGATAAATATTTTTTTGCACGCAGAAATTTCTCTTTATCGCCTTTTTTTACAATTAAAATTATTCTATTCTTTGTCTCAATTATATTGTTAACGGTTATCTTGCTTAGAAATTTGTGTGATTTAGCTGCATCCATTAAAATTTTCCCAAAATCAATATCAATATCTGCTATCTCCCCTTCGTCGAATAAATCCTCACAATTCTGACATAATCTGCCTGTTTGAATACACATTCGATCGAGTGTTAATTTCACATATATTCAATTAGAATTACGTTATTTAAGAAAATTGAATCAGCCGAAATTTGTTAGTAAATTTTGGAAAGATATAGCACGGATGACTTTTCATTTATCGATGAACTTTTTTTGGGTAATTAAAATTCAGTTCTGTGGAACCATATTCCCCTTTAATAGATATGTTTGGGAGAGAAATTCACTCGGTTCGAATTTCATTGACAGATAGATGCAATCTTCGTTGTCAATACTGTATGCCCGAAGGGGGAATTCCATGTGTTGAAAGAAAGAAAATTTTAACTTACGAAGAAATTCTTAGATTGGTAAAGATCTTCCGGAAGTGTGGTATCATCAAATTTAGACTTACTGGAGGTGAACCAACACTTAGACATAATATTGTTGGTTTAGTGCAAATGCTAACCGATGAGATCCAAGATATAGATCTAGCAATGACTACAAATGGAATATATCTTGATAAATTAGCTAAACCACTAAAAAAAGCAGGTATGAAGAGATTAAATATCTCACTCGATACTTTGGATAGGGATAAATTTCGAAAAATTACTAGAAACGATGATTTAGATAAAGTATTGCGAGGAATAAGCGTAGCGAAAGATCTCGGCTTTGAAATTAAGATCAACGCAGTTGCCTTAAAGGAATTTAATACTAATGAGGAAGATCTCGGTGGATTCATAAATTTTTCTGAAGAGAATGATTTAGAATTTCGATTCATCGAATTAATGCCCTTTTCTAAGATAGGTTGGAACAATGGTTCAATTAATAATGGCGGTATCACCGAGGATTTTATTTCTTCAAAAGAAATAATCAAAACAATCAGGTTATCTGAAAATATTACCAAATTACCGGTTATCAATCAATCACAGACATCTAGATCTTGGTCACTGAGGGAAGGAAAAGTGAAGTTCGGATTCATTTCCTCAGTATCCGAAAGTTTTTGCGACTCATGTGATAGAATACGTATAACTGCAGAAGGTTACCTTAGACCCTGTTTACATGCCTCCAAAGAATATCCATTAATAGATTTGTTACGGAACAGGGCATCCGATGAAGAAATAATTACTCGAATACGTATGGGATTAAATGAAAAGTGGAAAGAACATCCTGATTTTCTATCTTTAAAGTATGTTCCGCCATTAGATGATTTCTCGATCATGACTAGAATCGGTGGATAAATTATTTCTCATCATTTGAAAATTATTGATTGAATTCGATTTAAAATCAAGTTATCAACAATCAGAGGTAATAAAGATTAAATGGGAATGTTCTATTACTAATTTAGCATGTGTCCTGATACTCCAACAGATACAACTCCAAAGGGATCGACATACGTTTATAAGGTTGTGTTGATCGGTGATGGTGCTGTTGGTAAGACTAATCTGCGGAGACGCTATATGGGTGAAAGCTTTACCACCGAATATATGAGTACGGTAGGTGCTGATTTCGCCTATTTCAATCAGAAGATTGATGGAAATGAATATAAATGGAGCATTTGGGATTTGGCAGGCCAACCCAAATTCTCCAATGTTCGACCAGTATTCTATAACGGTGCATTTGGAGCCCTTTTATGCTTTGATAGCACAAGAAAAGAAACTTTTGAAAATTTGGATAAGTGGGTAGATGAACTTGTTAGACATACGACATCAGAAGGAACACCAATAGTTGTAGTTGCATGCAAACTCGATATATATGATGAAGAAACTCATGTTAGCTTTGATGAAATTAAGGAATACCTTGAGAAATTGACAAAACGATTTAACAACCGGTTTAATATCAGTTTAGTAAAGACATCTGCAATTACAGGATTGAATGTACAAGAAACTTTTGAAAATTTAAGGCTAGCAATTGGGGAATGGGTCATAGAAGAACAAACATTTAATTAATAATTATTGAAAATGTAAACCTAGATTTTTTTGTATACTTTAATGAATACGTAATAATACGTAATTCGATCATTCAATTGGGATAAATCACTTAATAATCATCTCATTTGGCAAAAATTGTCTAATTTCTATAAAGTATTATAAATGTGTAATTTCAGTGAGGTTACAAATAATAAAAAATGTTAAATGGGGGAGATTGGTATCGATGTCAGAAATATAGAAATTCAGCGTGGAAAACGTTATGGTTATTTATGTCTAATATCGTTAATTACATTACTTCCTCTAGCTATGATCCTATCCCCAAAATATAAACAAGCAGACCAGATGAGTGATCTGGGAATTTACTCTGAATCAGCTGCTATCTTCAGCATAATGTCGATAATCTGTGGAATTTCTCTATATCAATATTTTACATTATTTCTCAAAAATAAGTTTGATTCAAGCAACATTCAGTTTTTGTCAACAATTATTATTCTTGGTCAAATTGCTGCCATTGGTGCTATAGGTCTTGGAATTATACCTTATTACGAGAATTTCAAAGAACCACATAAGTGGATGGCTACATTAGCCTTCTCTGGATTGACGATATCGATTTTTCTTTTAAGCTATAATTATTATCGAAATGATTCTCGGTATTATCTAGCAATTTTTGGTTTTATAATTATGATATATTCATTACTATATCCCGCATATTTTAGATTACAACCAACGAAGGGCTATTTCCAAAAAATTTACCTTTTCTCAATAGTTATCTGGCATATTATATTAAATAGGGGAAGTATAGATATTGCTAACTAATTTCTAGTAATTTCAAATAGGATTTCTTTTTATGGGTTTCTGGATCTAATCCGAGTTTGTTTGCTGTTATTTTCAGTTTATTTTCAACTTTACTTTTTTGTTCTTCATCATCTCCAAGTATTTCTAGTTCAACAAAATTTTGCAATCCTTCAACATCATCCAACAAAATATTTACATTATCAAATAACCAAGTTTCTCTCTCTTTTTTCACCTCTCCTGATCTTTTAAAATCAAGCAAAAGCAGTAATTCTTCGATATTCTTATTTAGAATTCCAACGTTCAATTCTTTTCGAGTTTTTGATCGGTTATCCAATTTTGGTCCTTTATATGTTAACGTCAATCCTTGCCTAGAATTACGGATGCGTAATGCTTCGTCCGTATTCCGAAAATCTCGTGTGGGATGATTATAGTAAACATCATGATTAAAATCGATTTCAATAAATTTCGCTTTCAATTTTCGTAGTCTAGATCTAATTGGTCCATGTCTTGCTGGAATTTTCAATTCAAAATCAATCAATAATTTCCTCTTTTATGTAATTTACAAATGAGTTTAGATAGTTTTCATACCTATATCCAATTATAATACTGAATTAATGAAAAATGAAATCTATAACGAATCTTTTCTTTTCAAAATGGAATGGATTCGGCAATTTGATCTACTATATCAGATAATGAGTTTACAATAAAAAGATAAAGAGAAATAATGATAGCCAACCAACATGCTAATCTTACAGCTCGATATGTTTCTATATTTGGAATGGTTGGATCCCGGTTAATATTTTTCCAGTAAATCAAAACTACACTTTCAACTATTACAATTAAAGCGAAGAGGATAATTACTAATCCACTAAATATGATCGTCTGAGCACTTATTAACATCACAAATGCCAAAATGATTGATATAATAGTGGTGTTTTTGATTAACTTTCTCCTTTTATACGCCTCAAGCTCGTAATATCTCGCGTTATCTATCAGTTGGGAAATACCACCTAGTTTCCATGCAAACAAGGCGAATTTCATCTTTATATTATGCCGGTTACATATAGAATAAATTACTGACATCGCTTCAGATTGTGATTGGATATTTTCTGAATTGTATTCTTTAAATGCAAAATCCAATGATTTTGCATCATCGGCTTGGTTTCCTTCAAAATGGACTTCTTTTCCCAGTGATTCAACTTCCGCTGTATATCTATCTCGAGATTGTCTGTCTAGTCTCTGGTCCTGAATATATGTACGCTTGGATTCACTAGTATCCATTTTAGATATAGCTGTGCGGATATTTCTTTCAGACTCCAAAATCCCACTGATTAGAATAGATTGGGGATCCAATATACTAAGATTAGATTTTGTGGATTCAACAACAACCTCTCCCAGATCATTGATGAATATTCTGTGGTCTGCATTTGTATCGAACCAAGCTGATCCAATCAACTCTTGAGCTGGTTGGTATTCTAATTCAATTGTATATCTCTCTCCCTCTAAATTAGTTAGAATGATAAATTGTTGATCTAAAACCATAATAATGCGAGATTCATCAAAATCGTGTGTAATATAGCAATTAGAAATTTTAAAAGGAAATTCGATACTACCAATTCTTTCTATAAATTTTGGTGACCATCTCGATAGGTAACCACTTTCGGATAATATTGCAACTTGACCAAGTATGGGAGATACAGAACCCCATACAACACGTTCAGAGATTGGTATTTGATGGATTATCACATTAAGTTCGACATCTATGCAATAAGCAGCCTGTCCCATAAATGCATAAACCACATCAAATTCGTTTGGAGTAGACAGATTCACCACAGGATCTTCTATAGGCACTTGTTCTCCAAATTCATCAATCACTAAATAACGGAGTTCAACAACTTTTTCTTGCGAATCCAGATCCCAAACCTCCACACAACCAGTGGTTGTTCCTAGATAGGCTATATTCTTCCTTGGATTAAGCAAAAGCGAACAATATTTTCCACTTTCCAATTTAAGCAGATATGATTCCATTGCAATTGCTCTTATTTCCAAAATTAGTTTCTTGCTTTATAAATATGCGATGTGATATTTGTTTTGGAGCATACATGAAATAATTATATTATTAAATATCTTAATGGTTAAATTGTTATGGTGTAGAGAGTTTATTACTTGTAATACTTATTTTTTGTTCGATACTATTTTTTTCTTCCACGACGAATGATCATTACAAAACTGAGCAAGGTAAAGGATATTATCCAATAATTCGGACTTGGTATTGATACACCTTTATCTTCTGATTTTGTTGAAGATTCAGTTGTGCTTGTTATTGATGGAAGTGCGGAAGTTGTAGTTGTTGTGGTTATAAATCCAAGTTCAAGATTTGTATCTACTAAATTGAATTTGTTATAGTAACCTTCATTATATTTTACTAAGACACCTGATTCTATATCATAATAGTAGGTATAATAACCACTAGTGGCAATCCATACATCTATATCAGATCCCATCAAATTAAGAGTAGTTGAACCAATGATTTGAACTGGATCATACCAGGCATCAAACCAAAGTCCAAAAATAATAAGTAATGGGTCACGTATCAATTTCACCAATTTCATGATATTATCGATATGGTTTGGTAATATTTTGTATATAAAATTAACCAATAAAATGTATGCACTATAGTATTAAAAAACAAAATACCGCGATTTTTTATTACATTTTTACAATATTGTAATTTTTCACTTGATTAGGATTGGGCTAAAGAAAAATGCCCTAATCATCGATAGGTTTACTGATCATTGTTTAATTATAATGAACCAAAATTTGTCCAATCATTTAAACCGCTTAAATCACGATTTATCACAAAAATATCGAATACGTACCTCCATTAGTAGTAGCAATTTATCAGATATATATCAACAATCCAAACAAGTAAAATCTTATTTCATTTGTAAACATACATTGATATTGATTACATCATTATGAAATAAAAGTTATTAAAATCCAGTAAAATCTAAAATTATGGAAACTAGTGTCGATGATTCATTAATTTTTGACTGGAACCTACGAGGAATAAAAAAACAACAATTTAATAAAAAAGTTTTACTAGATGATGAAAGTCTTCGAGATGGACTTCAGTCACCAAGTACGAGCGATCCTCCTATTGAAGGAAAATTGCAGCTCATACGTTTGATGGAAAAATTAGGTATCGATGCTGCTGATGTTGGTTTTCCAGGGGCATCGAAAAAGATGTACGATGATGTAACTGCAATTTGTGAATTAATTCGTGATGAGAAGATGAATATTTTTCCAAATTGTGCTGCCAGAACTGCAGAGCCAGATATTTTACCAGTAATTGACATCTCCCAAAAAGTTGGTATTCCTATCGAAGTTGCTGCATTTGTAGGCTCCTCCCCAATCAGACAGTTTGTTGAGAATTGGACAATGGAAAAGTTAATAGAACTGACAAAATCCGCAGTAAAACTCTGTATAGATAATGATACACCAGTAATGTATGTAACCGAGGACACAACCAGGGCGAAACCAGAGGATTTGAAAACTCTTTATCTTACAGCAGTTCAGGAGGGTGCACAGGCCATCTGCCTTTCAGATACCGTTGGACACGCCACTCCTGATGGAACTTTTAATTTGGTAACATTTATTCGTGAAACTTTAAGAGATGAAGGACAAAAAAATATCAGAATCGATTGGCATGGTCATCGAGATAGAGGATTAAGTTTACCTAATGCATTTGCCGCAATCGATGCTGGTGCTGATAGAATACATGGGTCAGGTATTGGAATCGGTGAAAGATGTGGTAATACCCCCGTGGATCAATTACTGGTTAATCTAAAATTAAACAATGCCCCGGGTTATGAAAATCGAGATCTCTCCGCATTGGGAGATTATTGTAAGTTGGTTTCAGAGCTAGTAAAGGTACCGATACCTGCTAATTATCCAATTTTTGGCCTTGACGCATTCAGGACTGCCACAGGTGTACACGCTGCAGCCATAATCAAAGCTATGAAAAAAGGAGAAAAATGGGCTAATAATGTTTATTCAGGTGTGGATGCAAGTGAATTTGGTATGAAGCAAGTTATTGATATAGGTCCATTATCGGGATTAAGCAATGTTCACTATGTTCTCAAGGAGATGCAGATTGAGTATAGTGAGGAACAAGCAAAGGATTTACTTCAAAATACAAAACAGTTGGGTAGAATAATTACAACAAAGGAGATTACAAAATTCTTCAGTAACTAAGAACCGGCAAGTAAATTCTCTTTGATATGCCTTTCTACTCTTTGTGCAGCCACTCTGTATTTGTGGAATTTTATAATTCGTCTCGCCTCTCTTCTCGCAAGGGAG
>CAZRLL010000016.1:11973-14361 GCA_964600735.1 uncultured archaeon | reverse complement strand
TCTTTCATATCGTGATCTAGGTACTGATCAAAATACGATCTTGGCATTAATCCATCAGTCATTCATATTTTTTACAAATTAAGAATTCATAAGTACCGATAATATCAGGATATTATATTTACATCTTTTTTTTGAGAGATGTAATTTAAATAACAAATAATAATCTATGTTTGGTTGATCTCAAGTCGGTAGTCCTATTGTCGCATCCAAGATAGTTACAAGACCAAATTATAGGTTAAGCGATGATAGAAATTAATAGCTTAATTATTTAAGCCAGATTGTGAAACTATACTCTGTGGATGAATTACGGAGAATTTGTCCAGTTAAGTGGCATAAAGATGTCCCAGCAAATGGAATTTCACTAGGAGTTGCAGATGTAGATTTTCAGGGACCCGATGGGGTAATTGATTTTATTAAAGATAATCTGGATGAAAGTTTTTCCTTTTATCAGGATCAATCAGGATTAGATCTGGCCATTAACTCAATCGTATCATACTTTGACAAACGAGGGAAAACTACAACTCAAAAAAACCTACAGGTTATCCCTGGGACTATACTTGGGATATATGCTGCAATGAAATATGCATCAAGAAGGGATGGTGATATTTTATGTGTCGGACCCATTTATGAGCCAATTCATCGCCATGCAACGGATAATAATAATAGAATAAAATGGGTAAAGATTGAAAATAATCATTTGGATCCTGGATTATTGACAGAAAGTGTAGATAAGACCACTAAGATGATTGCAATTTGTAATCCAACAAATCCAATTGGTTTCGTATTTTCATCAGATGAATTAAAGGTGATTCGGGATCTTTGTGTTGATTATGACATAATTTGTTTTTCTGATGAATTATATGAACCATTAAATTTCCTCCAAACACACACTCCCATCATCTCTCTATCAGGTATGGATGAAAGAACAATTGCCCTATATGGTTTTTCAAAAGCTTATGGTCTTGCCGGATATCGCTCAGGTTTCATGTATCTTGGGGATAAAGTATCGGATGAAATTAAGATAATCGTAAACGCGCAGCTAGTCGCTCCATCTCCTATCGCATCACTTGTATGTTCATATGCTTTACTCGATAAAAGAGCCCAAGAATGGGTAATAGAATTTCGCAATTTAATGCAAAAAAATACATTAGATGCAGCAAATAGGTTCTCAAATGAAGGATATGATTGCAAAGTACCTAGTGGATGTTTTTTTGTTTATCCTGATATTAAAGTTGACGATGAAGAATTTTCTACAAATTTACTGAAAAACCAAGGTGTACAAGTTGTACCAGGAAGCTACTTCGGACCTGGAGGGGAAGAGCATATTCGAGTGAATTGCGCAACATCAGAAGAGAGGTTAAGTGAAGGAATTGACAGGATATTAAATGAGTTGCACAAATAAGCCCATACTCATAATACATAAGTATACAAAAAACAACCATTTCTTTATTCGCAGACAATCAATAGCATATTTTCAAGTATAATGGTTGTTATTAATCCATTAGTTGCAGAGATATACAAGAAATATTTAAATAATTAACGGCTTCATTATTTTTATACTTTTTTGACAATAATTAAATTATAAAATAATCAAATTATTGTGAATTTATCATAATTTTTTCATTATTTTGAAGAAATCGATTAAAAATACGTCTAATACTAAACAGTATAGTTAAATACTATGTTTTGTCCCACTAAGTATGCAAAAATTTCCTGATGGGGAAGAAGATGCTCCAATACACAATTCTGAGCTTTCTCAAAATGAGGCTAGAGTATTACATTCCCTTGTTCGTTGGCCCGAACTAACTGATCAGGCAATACACTCTCAAATAGGGATGAAAAAATCCACATTTAGTTCAATTAAGGCCAGATTACGCGAACATAAATACTACAAGCGTTATTATATTCCTAATTTTCCTAAAATTGGCTTCGAACTGCTCATGATAATGTATGGTCAATTAAATCGATTTACTACATTCGAAGAAAGAATGAGGATTGCAGGAGATTTAGTTAAATCTTTCGTAGAGGATTTCTATGTTTCTTCAGAATCAAATAAGGCAATAAATATCTCCATATCTCAGAACTTAACAGAGTATTCAAAAAATCAAGAAAAATTTTTCCAGGTTTATTCGGAAAATAAATTTCTGTCTCGGCAAGGTATGACTACAGTTGCATTTCCCTTTGAAATCACAAGGATCCGTGCTTTTATGAATTATGAGGATTTAGTTGCCAGGTTATTCGGTTTTGCGTCTGAACCATATGGGAACGATTTAGCCATTCCAACAGCTAGGACAGATCGGGTAAAATTATCCAGAGCAGAAAGAAAAGTATTGATTGGCTTAGTTGAATTTCCAGAGGAATCTGACACATATATAGCTGATAATGTAG
>CAZRLL010000016.1:0-11963 GCA_964600735.1 uncultured archaeon | reverse complement strand
AATACAGTTGCTAATGCAAAAAAGAAATTTTTAGATCAACAAATCTGTTTTCCCAGAGTGGTACCCAACCTAAAAAAACTTGGATTAAAATTATTAGTTTTCAATCATCGTAAATTTAACCCAAAAACCACCATGGCTATGAGAGGAGAAGCAGCGGAAATGGTTCGAAAATTGATTTCACCACATTTTTATGTGTCCAAGAATTTAGATGGATTTTTAATATCTGCACATACATCTTTTGAGGAATATAATCGCGCTTTTGATGAGGTAATGAGATACTATCTTAAGAATGATTATATTCAAGATGAACCCATTAATTACCACATATCAATCGCAAACATGAGCAAAATAAAGGAATTTGAATTCTTACCATTAACATTGAAAATGCTAGGATTTGACGCTGATAAATCCATTTCAGAACAATAATCCTAATATGGATTCAAGATTGGTTTCTTTTTTGAGTAAAACAAAATAAATCATAAGTCAACGCCTGAACCACCCTTCCAATTTGCTTTTAGAAATTCTAAGAATTGTCGGTCTTCCATGTGCGCATGTCCAAGGATTTTTGCATTTCAATAGATCATCAACCACTCGGGAAATGACTTGATTAGAAATTGGAATCCCTGAGCGTATACTACCATGACATGCTAATCTAGCAACAATTCCATATTCAATTCTATCGAATGGTGACTGGGAGGCATAATAGTCATCATCTGTATCATCAAGGAAACTCACGATATCATCCAATAATTTTTTTGTTGTATCTGGACCAATCGTTTGATCAAAATATATAGGACAAGAATGTACAAACAATTTATTCCCGGGGGCATCTGATATCTTTAACCCAAAAGTCTCCAAATTTTCACAGTGATCCAATAATAGTGATTTTTCGCTCGTTTGAATAAATTCAATAGTTAGAGGTTCTAGAAATTGCTGGGAAAGAACTTTTCTTACTGAACTTTTCTCAAATTGCTCAAATTTTACTCTTTCATCAGCAGCATGCACATCAACTAACCACAATTCATTCCTAGTATCTTCGATAACTGCAAATTTAAGCATTATATGACCAATAACTCTTCTGCCCTTGGATAGGATGACAGGATTCCCATCAAGTGTTTGTTGAATATATTTTGAGGATTTGCCAGTTTTTGACTTTTTAAGAATGGTATCATCAACGAGTTCTTCAATGGTTTCAACATGGTCTTCACGTAAATTCTTAGGAATCCTGTCAATTTTTGATTCCTGTAATATTGGTAGTTCTGCTGTTTCTGTTAATGTATTTCTAATAATATGGGAAATTTCATCAAAAATATTATCCTCAGTTCTAAATCTTATCTCCCGTTTTTGAGGGTGAATATTAAAATCGATAGAATCCATTGGTCCATCTATTGCAATTATTATTACTGGATGTGCAGATCTCATCAGTTGAGACCCATATGCAGACTCAATTATATTTTGCAAAGTTCCATGTCTGATAGGTCTTCCATTTACACATAAGTATTGTGAAGACCGATCACTTTTGGTGAGATTGGGTTTAGAAATGTAGCCGCTAATCTTCCAATCACCAAATTTATTTTTTAATTTAATTAATTCTGAAGCAACCTCATGACCCAATACATCATAAATCACAGCGAGCAAAGATTGCCTGGATGGAGATTCGATTCTTTGTTTTATGCGATTATTATCGATCTCCTCTAAAATAAAATGTAACCTTGGATAAAATAGAGCAAAATGTGTAACCAGATCAATTATTCGCTTTCGTTCTGTAGCAGGTGATTTCAAAAATTTTCGTCTGACGGGAGTATTGAAAAAGATTCCAGATACTTCAATGGAGGTTCCATTATTCATAGAAATTGATTTCTTATCTTGAATGATTCCACCTTCAATTATTAATGAATTCCCATCATTTTGATCTTCTGTTTTTGATTTGCTTTCTATTCTAGCAACAGTTGCTATTGAGGCTAATGCCTCTCCTCTGAAACCTAGGGTTGAGATATTCGAAATTTGTTCATCATATAATTTACTAGTAGTATGTAAATCGAAAGCAAGAGGCAAGTCTTCAATTGAGATTCCTATTCCATCATCCTGAACAAGAATCCGGGCTAATCCACCATTTTCAATCCTAACCAGAATTTTATTGGATTTAGCGTCAATAGAATTTTCTATCAGTTCTTTTACAATGTTTAAGGGTCTTTCGACGACTTCTCCTGCAGCAATTCTTGCTATCACACTTTGTGGTAATTTTTTTATTTTCCCATAAGTCAAGGTATCTGCTCCTTATACTTTACTAATAAATTCAAAGCTTCAACAGGTGTAAGACTTTCTAAATCGAGATCTTCGAGTTCCTTCAATAAAGGATGTGGTATCTGTTCAATATCAGGTTTTGGTTTTGAAGATCTTTTTTGTTTTGGAAGAAAACCATCCTCAAACCAGTTTTCGAGGGAAGCTTGCCCATCAATCGCAGAAATTAAATCAACTAATCTAGGTTTCGAATCTTGATCCGTCACCCTACCTGCCTTTCTTTCTAGTATCTCAAGGATTTGTCTACCCCGATTGATTACAGTATCTGGTAAACCCGAGAGTTTTGCCACTTCTACTCCAAAGCTTTTATCACTCGATCCTCTTTCTAGTTTATGGTTAAAAATCGGTTTTCCTTTCTCAAAGCGAATCACAAATTGGTAATTTTTACATGCATCGAGAATGCTCTCTAATTCTGCTAATTGATGGTAATGGGTAGCAATCATTGTTTTTGGTGGTGATGAGTTATTATGTAGATGTTCCACAATACTCCAAGCGATTGCTAATCCATCATAGGTACTTGTCCCTCGTCCCAACTCATCAGCTATTATTAATGATCTATCGGTTGAGTTATTAACTAAATTGGCTGCATCCGCCATCTCAAGCATAAAAGTTGATTGACCAGCGACTAAGTTGTCAGAAGCACCAATTCGAGTAAAAATGCGATCAATTATACCCATGTCAACACTTTTTGCAGGAACATAGGATCCCATTTGAGCCATTATTACAGTCAAGGCAGTCGCTCGAAGCAGTGAACTCTTTCCCGAATAATTTGGTCCAGTAATTATCATAATTCTCTGTTTATCATAGTTTAGAATAATGTCGTTTGGTACATACTCTTGTGTGGGATTTAACACCTCAATTACTGGATGTCTAACACCTTCGATTTTGAGAGATATTCCATTATTAATCGTAGGTTTACAATAATCCCTTCTTTCAGCAAGATACGCAAAAGATGAAAGACAATCAATTTGAGCGATAGCTTGTGAAGTGATTTGTAATGGGCTCACATAATGACTTAATTGATTTAATATACCTTTGTAAATTCTCTCCTCAAGTTCAGAGATTTTTATTTCAGCGTCTATTACCTCGATTTCCCAGTTCTTTAGTTCCTCCGAAAAGTATCTTTCCACATTTACCATCGATTGTTTTTTTATGTAATATTCGGGAATTTTGTCTTGATCTTTATTTGATATTTCAAGAAAATAACCCCAAACATTATTCTGTTTAATTTTTAATGATGAAATCCCGGTTTTCTTCATTTCTTTTTTAACAAAATTATCAAGCCACGATTTTCCTTCATTAAGGATTATTCGTAATCTATCTAATTCTGAATTGTAATCTTCGTTTATGACATTTCCATCACCGACGTGTGAACTCGGATTTTCGTAAATAGATTTTTTAATTAGATGTATTATATCAATACAAGGATCGGTGGATGCTATCAAATTGACTGGAAATTTACTTTGAAGGGGTGTCAATTTTTCCTTGATTGCTGGAATTCTTTCCAAGGAAAAAGCTAATTTAATAAGTTCATCAGGTCTGGCTGTTCCCATCGATATTCTAGTTATTAATCGCTCAATATCTCCAATTTCTGATAGTATAGAACGAATATTGTGTTGTAATAGACTATCCTCCAAAAATACGTTTACTGCGGATAACCGTTGCCTTAGATGAGTTTTATTACCCAATGGATTTGCCATCCAATGCCTTAATAACCGGCCTCCCTGATTTGTAACTGTTTCATCCATCAATTCAATTAATGTTGCATGTGAAGATTGATCCTGAGAATTTTGGAACAATTCTAAGCCACGTATAGCAGTCACATCCAATGTCATAGTTTCATGAACATCAAATGATTTTATAACAGATATATGAGGAAATTCGGTAAATTGCGTGTCAATTAGATATTTGATTAATGCTCCAGAAGCTTGAATCGCGGGACTATCATCATTCAGTCCAAATCCTTTTGCTGTTTTAACCTTAAATTGATTATAAATGATCTCTCTTGCATAACTCAGTTCAAACCAAAAGCTAGATTGGGTAGAAATTAATTCATCATTTTCAAATTTAATTCCAAAAACGTCTGAAGGGTTTTCTATTTTTTCATCATATATTACCTCAACCGGTGAAAATTTAGTGTAGGCACGAAGGAATTCATTTTGTTGATCGCGGTTGAAAGAACCAGCACGAAAATCGCCGGTGGATAAATCACAAATTGCTAGTCCAATTTCGTATTTTTTCCCGGTTTTTCTGTAAAATAATGAAGCAAGATAATTATTTTTTCCTGGTGTTAGCATCGATTCTTCAGTAAGGGTACCTTTGGTTACAATTCTTGTTAAACCCCTTTTAATGGTTTTTTTCCCTTTTGCTTGTTTGGCATCTTCTAATTGATCGATTACAGCGACCTTGAAACCTTTATTAATCAATCGAGCAACATAATTTTCTAACGAACGATGAGGTACTCCTGCCATCGGATAATGACCATCACCAATTTTTCGCTTTGTTAGGACCAAATCCAAAGCCTTGCTCGCAATTACGGCATCGTCATAGAAAAGCTCATAAAAATCGCCGACCCTACAAAATACAATCTCATCACCTAAGGTTTGTTTTATATCATACCATTGCTTCATCATGGGAGTTGATTTTGCAAGCTCATAATTATCCAACAATCATGCACCAAATATAATTTTACGATCATTTATCCTTAAATAACACCCTTTTATTAGAGATATGTTTGTATTGTAATACAAAATCAATTTCGAGAATTGATGTTTTCCATAGCTAATGTTTGATATAATTAGTTGGGTAGAATTTTTATTTAGGGGAATGGAATGTTTGGATCCATTCGGAGACATACTAATCAATTTATTTTTCTACTACAGATAAGTCTCGATTATTTGGATAATAGTTCTTTAGCTTGCAGAATATATTCTCTAATTTCTTCCTTCTGCATTATATCTTCAAAGGAAATATTCGTTTTCAATAATTCCTTCCATTTGGAGTACTGATTGTTTAAATTTTTTAATTCCAAGTTGATCTCCTCCTCCAAACGTACAAAAACAGATGACTTTTTTAGATTTTGGAGTTCCTCCCGTATATCAATTAGAATTGATTTTGATGTCTGTAGATTTCCCTCAACGAGATGAATTTTTGCCTCCAAGACTGTAATTTTAACCTTAATAATAATATTACTTGATATTGATTCCCTCGCATTTTCAAATAATTCTTTAATTGCAGTAAATAGTTGTGGGCTTTTAGTGATGAGAAATTCATCAATATAATTGCGAATTAGAAATCTGTGTGCTGTTGCTTTGATAACTGGATATTCAGAGTCTATTAACTTTTCCAATATTTCTTGAGATTTTATTTTGTCTTTAAGTCTTGAACTTTCCTCTAATTCAATTATTTCTCCCAATAATAAATTTTCTCTAAGTAATTGACTGTTGGTTTTTGCAGCCATCTCTCTCATTTCATTAAATAACGATCGATCGAAAATGTGATCCTTTGCATAGTTTGGATCGATTGATCTTAAATGACGATGCAACAAACCAAGCCCACCACTGGCTAAAACTAGTCCAAGGTCATATTTCGCTCTTTTGCTCATCTCCCAACATTGTTTAAATCTTTTAAAGGATTTATCATAGTCTCCCTTAAGCTCATAATTAACCGCAATATCTCTAATTGTGTGAATTAATTGGATTCTATTCTTATGTTCTTCAAAAATAGTTTGTGCTTGAATATAATATTTATCCGATTGTTCTATGTCTCCATAGGTTCTGCAATAAATACTCCCCAATTTATAATAAAGATCACCCAAAACTGCTCTATCAGTTATTTCAGTCAATTTATCAGCAATATTACCATTTTTGATTAGAAGGTGTATTTCTTCATCTTTCATTTTCCCCAAAATACTTTGGATAAACACTAATAAAAGTTTTACTCAATACAAAATCGATTATGAAGATGGTTTTTAGAAATTGAGCTAAATTAAAGGAGAGTACAAATGGGCTTCAATTCTTCCATATTTACTATATTTTCTGCTCTTAATCTTGAAAATTCTAGTCAAGTCTAAATAATCAAAACTTTGTCTTACTTATAACTCATAACAATGAGTTTTACAACCAGTAATTAATGATCGATCTGCTAACTAATAAGTACAAGGATGAATTAATCATAAACGATTAAACATTTTTCTAATTAATTATATTGCGTCTTTGGATCGAGAAAAATCACAATCAGGCTCTGATGATATCAAATTACCTTTGCCTGCTAATATTCCAATAGATCGAATTTTAGGTGAGAGTGAATAGATTCTTGCAATGGATTATATTAAATCAGCTGATCGTATTTTTGAACGGCTAAATGAAACAGCAAGAGAAAGGTTCAAATTTTTATCAATTATGCTGGAGTTAAGTTCCTGTTATAGGTTACTCCTTTTCAAGTAAGATTGGAGGTACATTAGAGTTGAAGCAATCGTATAGGAACTTCCAAGAACCATCAGATTGCCTTTCACTTATGGACAAAGATTTGCCCTCTGGCACAGCATTAATCGTCTCACCACCTGCCTTGGGAGTAATTTTCAATGTGTAAGTACATCTAACTATTGCCAAGTCACCATCTACCTTAATATCATCTATACTCAGGAGAATCATATCTAAATTCATCTGATCGAATGTAGGCTTACTTTTTTCTTGTATCTGTTTTTTTCCGATTCTACTTGGGGTGTCTGGTGGCATCTGTACCCCATTATCAGCCCATAGGGAAATCCAGAGATTCAAATCTCCCGTGTTAATACCCATGACAAATTGGTTTAGGTTCTCTTTGATCGCAGTAATGTCACTCTCTTGAGCCTCTTCCATACTAAAAAGAGATTATTTTCCTTGCCTAATAAATATATCGTTACATATGTTGTCCACCGACGGCACAGCTGATGGCTGGGAAGTAAATCATTGTCTAGATCATTTGTGGCATAAGAAAATCGAACAAAATATATCAAGCTTTATGATATATTGAGCATATGGAAATCAAAGAATTGATTGAGGGCAACCAATTTGAGGCCTATCTATCAAGCTTTGATCCACGAAATACCATCGCTCTTGCAGAAGGACACTACAACATCGGTCGTGTCTACTGGAGATTATTTGCAAATATCGAGCGATCTGACCATCATTACAAAATAGCAGAAAAAACGCTAAAAAATTCAAAAATACTATGCGTCTTTTGAGCATAATACGCATTTCGCAGAATTTATGGTTTGGGGAGTTTTGATGTAAAAAACGTCAAACTATGTTTGAGATGGATTTGAACTATTTCTGATGGTATACCCAATAAAGATTTTGGGACACAGCCATTATTAGGTTTAACGAACCACTATTAAATTTAACAAGCAATACTAGTTGCTTTTACATGAATTAAAACCATTCATCTAATCCTGCTTGTTCCTTCTTCACAATAGCTGGTCTATCTAGTAATTCAAAAGTATTAGAAATTAGTTTCTTTGTATCCAGGGCATAATAATATATGCCGTTTTGAACGATTATAAATGACCCCTTAACAGCAACAACTACTCCACCAAACTCAATCCCGGGTTCAATATTAATCTCTTCTACATTTCTATCAAAATTTAAATTACCATAATATTTTGTTAGGTCGATAGTATTACTAATTAATTGATTTTCTTCAGTTTCATTGGTTAATTCCCTCATTAATGGTTTAATTTCTTTCAATTTGTAACTTATCTCCTCAAAACCATATTCATGTTTTATTGGTTTTAAATTCCGAAGTTTTTTGGTATTTCTCACCTGTAATTTCAAAGAAAATTTCTTAGCCAGTATTTGCTCAATTTTCCTTGCATTTAAACCGGTAGTTTTTGTGATGACTGTAGAATAATCACTTCCCTGTTCTAACCATCTTCTGGTAACACCCAATGATACTCCAACTTTGAGTTCACCACCCACATGAGTCAAATACACGGAGGTGTCAGGTGGATCACATTTTGCTTTTGCCATAGCAGAAGAAGGATCGCATACCACACCAGTACATGTCATACGGCATGAAAAATAATTTGTAATTCGGCATGTTGAGCATTGTATATAATTAGAATCGATAATTTTATCGTGGTATGATGTGACACCCTCACCACCATTTTTTTTCCTCTGATTTGATGCACAAGTTATCCATTTTCCAGCATTTGCCTCAGTCCCGATACATAATCGCTTTTCCCCAACTTTAATGTTAAATTCTTCACCAATATTTAATAGAACATTAGTATAATTATCACTTCCTTCTTGAATTAGTTTAATGACTGGATAGATCGGATTTTCGTTCCAAACCAATTTGACAAATATATAGGAAGACACGGGAAACTATTTTTAATCGATTTTATATCTATATTAGTTTTTAATCTCCAAACGAACAAAAATTAACAATTCCTGAAATAATTTTGTTGATATTATATGAAATCTTAGATTATTTTTCCCTCGTAATAATAATCAGATCGAACGAATAAGAAACTATATACGAATAACAAAACAGAATATTTTATGGCTAACAAAACTCTAGTTGTGGGATCGATAGCTTTTGATCTAATTTTCGGCATTGAACCGACATTTAAAAAAGAAATACCCCTGGTAGAAGGGAAAATTCAAAATGTAAATATGACCTTTGTGGCAAGTTCAGAGGCAAGAACTGTATTTGGAGGAACTGGATCTAATATTGCCTATTCCCATGCTTTATTAACTAGAAATAATGTAGTTCTATTTTCAGCTGTGGGTGAGGATTTTAAAGCAACTTTGGGTAAAAAACTAGAAAATATGGGGGTAATAGATCGCACTGTGGTTTATCCCACCGATACTGCTAGATCATATCAGATATCAGATTCAAATTTTGAGCAAATGATAATATGGCAACCAAATGCATACTCACACATTGGTGATGTCGATTTAAATCAAACAATAGATAACAAAATGTTGCTCGAATGTATTATAGCAATTTTTTCACCAGGAACCCCAAAATCAACCCTAAGGCATATTCAGAATTTTAGAAATTTGAACAAAGAGGGCTTAGTAATATTCGATCCTGGTCAAATGGTAAATCACTATGACAATCAAAGTTTTGAAAAATGTTGTAAACTCGCCAATATTATTATTCTAAATGAAATAGAGCTTTTAAAAGTAAAATCCGCATTTAATTTAACAGAGAAGTCAATTACCAATGATTATATGCTAAAATTAATCGTAACAAAGGGAGAAGCGGGATCAATAATCATAACAAAGGATGACCATATTGAAATTAGACCACACTTAACTGAAGGAGAAATAAAAGAATCTACTGGTGCCGGGGATGCATTTAGAGGAGGATTATTAGCTGCATTGTCACATGGGAAAGATTTGGAATATGCATGTATAATTGGAAGCATTCTCGGTTCTCTATCAGTGCAAGAAAGTGGTCCTCAAGAACATTTCATAACTTGGGAAGAAGCCGTCGAAATCGCAGATTCGATATGAAATTTCACGGGTCAATATAATTATAGACCACTTATTTTATTGAAATTTTTTATTGAAAATTACGAATCATTCGGTTGTGCTGCATCTTGACTCCACGCTGGAGTTATTCCCTCAATTACTTGGATCGCAATTGAGGCTGCCTTTTTAAGTTCTAGATCTGAGTCTTCATTAACGATTTTTTCAAATATTTTAAGAGCTCTACGCTCTTTAAAGGATCCTAGTGATTCAATTGCGGTTCTTCGAACCAATGTATCAATATCATTAACAGCAGCGTCTAATAGTGCATCAATTATCATAGGGTCTGCTATCCAAGTTAAACTTTGAATTGCACTAACTCTGGTCCATGGATATTCATCTTTTTTTATGGCTTTTATTAGATGTGGGATAACTTGTTCATCTCGAATTCTACCAAGTTTGATAGCTGCTGCTTTTCTAGTCTCTGGATGTCCATATTTTAGTTCATCAACAACATCATCAATTTCTTTTTGTGTAGTCATATCGAGTTCTCTGTTTTATAAATTGAGTAATATAATTTAACTTATTTGCCACTATATGTAATTTTCCGGCAAAGTTCTTTGTGATATACATTTAACGAAACGAGAATTGGTTAAGTTAATAAGAGATAAGCTACGTTTTGATCATTATCAATTCATTTAAGAAAAGCAAAAATATTACTATAATAAGGATCTTATAAATTTTCACGTGATTATTATGCAGAATCCACTTACTGAATTCGTTGAAGAAAATCCTGATAAATTCTTTGCGTTATTTGATCAATCTGGCGGAAGATTGAGTTATGAAGAAAAAGATGGTGAAAAGGGCGATTTTCTAGAAATCAAGGTCCTGAATGAAAAAGCCAAACTTGCCGGTATAGTCTGGTATTTTGGAAACAAACGAGCATATATTGAAGACATTCGACTTATGGTTTCTCGAAAGGAAAATCAAAAAATACCCATGGTTTTGCTGGCAGGTGAGGGAACTACATCTGCTGGTAAAAAAGAGCTAAAAGAAGCCAAAATAAGGATGATCAAAGATTTGGAAATACTGAAATCTTTACAAATCAAAAAGAAAAGAAAAAGAAATAAGAAACGGAAAGAAGCTAATGTATCAGTAGATGATGATGTAAGTATAACAGAAATTCCGGAATCACCCTTAATCAAAATTGCTCAGATGATGGTTCAAAAAAGAGAACCTGAATTCATTCAAGTGCGGGAAATTAAGGGAGCTGAATCCAAGAGTTACGAAGTTCGTGGATACACGTCCAATAATGACGTTTTGGCAGTTTACCGAACAGTTGATAATGATTCCATAGGGGTCAAAGTAATTCGTCAATTCGCATCGTCATTAGAGCGAACTGAAAATATCCCAATAGCCATAATTGCAAATGATCGTTTTACTCCTTCAGCAAAAAAGGAAGCTCAAGAACTTGGGATTAATTTGATATCAGAGAGAGAAGAAATTGAAACAAAAGGGGATGAAGAGCAACAACAGTTAAGTGAGCGTCTAAAACGCGGGGCAATAGAAATTATTGAACAAAGGGATTATAACGTCGTCCAAAAGACTGATCAGAAATTTATGAAATTATTTGCTGGGAGCGAAAGTCTTGGAACCTATATCATTGCAGAAAACAAGAAAAAAAAGACCTTATTAGTATTACTTCCTTCAGAGGAGGTAGTCAGAGTTGCCACTGTAAGAGAATTTCAAAACCAAATGATTGCTTTAGAAATAGTTGATGGGATGTTAATTGCTCTAAAACGCTTCACATATACTGCAGAAAGAGAAGCTAAGGAATTCAAAATAGTCGCATTAAAGAAAAATCATCCCGTATTTAATATTTTTTCCCATGAGTTAGTTCCTGTACACAGATTAATGACTAATGAGGAGGTTGATGATGTTTTAGAACGCTACAACGCAAAGCTAAATCAGTTACCTCGTATTTATGACGATGATCCTGGTGTAGTCGCAGTAAATGGCAAAGTTGGTGATGTTATTCGTATTCACAGAAGTGATGACGCTGAAAATTTCAGATTAATCATACCAAGACCAGATAGTGGCATTACAGAAAGAACTGCAATAATTAACCTTGAGGAAAGGACAAAAATTCGAAAATCAAAAGCTAAAATCGAACTTAAGGCTAAAATTAAGGCAAAATAGATC
>CAZRLL010000015.1:0-32112 GCA_964600735.1 uncultured archaeon | reverse complement strand
CTGAAGCAATCAGAGTTGCAATAAGAGATCTTTTAAAAGAAGAGCTCTGGCACGCGCGTGCCATGACCCAGGTAACGAAAATAACAGATCGGCCTGTAGTAACAACCTAGTCATACTTTATACTTCCATTATTTATCCATATATAAAATAATAAGAAAACCATCTCCAATATAATTCTACGTATGAAAAATCAATATCTCCCAAATCATGAAATTATTAGAAATGTGTATTATGCAAATAGATTCCATGTGTTTTTCAATCATTCTTATCTCGTTTAGTTGCTTCGTCGTCTAGATACTGATCACTTAGTCCATCAAGAGCCTGATCGAACTTACGACTTGATCGTCAACGGAGAAAGCCAATAAGTCCAATACTTCCACCAAGTAGTGAAGCCCCCCATATAATTGCACTAGATAATCCTTGTGGATCCCCTCCGCTAGTATCTTGAGATCCGGTAGTAGAACTTGAAGTTGTGGTTTGTGAATCGTTTTCAACCGTGATAATGTAACTTGACGCATCATTTACATTACCTAGTACATCAAACGCCTTAATAAGTATGGTATGCTCTCCATTGGTCAGGAGGGTAGTATTGATCTCGAAGAGGTACGGTGTCAAATTTAAGGTCAAATATAGGACATCATCCACGTGAAGCTCAATCCTATCAATGCCAGTGGCATCTGACGCGGTGATAGTAAGATTCATAATCCCTTCTACAGTGTCGAATTGAGTCACACCTGAGACAGTCAATTCAGGTGCTGTATCATCTGTATAATAGAGAAAAACCTTCTTTGCGATATTTCCCTCGGCATCAATAGCGTAGACGTAGAGATAGTGCTCACCGTCACCACTTGGAACCTGAACTTCGTCGCCCAACGGCATTGTTTGATTAGCCTTACTGTCCCAATTGTATTCTGTCTTTATTAGATTCTTATCTGAAATAATCAAACTAATCAATGATCCAGACAAGACGCTGGTTCCATTTTCCGGTGAAACCGTAGCTAGATTAATTTTGGGTAGAGTAGAGTCTATCACGGTTATGATGACAGTATCAGTTCTTGAATTTCCTGAAGTGTCATAAATTGTGATGATAAAAGTATAGGTTCCTCGATCAAGTGCATCTATGTCCAAGATTATAGTGTTTCCAACCCACACTTCTTTAGTTAATATCGGTGCTCCATCTCTTGTAATATTGTAAATCCATGGGTTGAGGTCCCCAACAGACCACGTGATTGAATTACCCGTCGTGTCCTCATTATAACTGAAATCGTTAACTGGATTGAGAACTGGCAAGGTATTGTCCAGCACAGTAACATTTACTGACTCAGTTGCCAAGTTCCCAGATGAATCATAGACATAAATGGTAAAATTATGGGTTCCTAGACTTAATTCATTAATTTTTATAATCAGCGTTTCATTAACCCAAGATGTTGTATCATTGTAGATGAGCCCATTCAGAGTTACATTGTAGACTTCAGGATGGAGGTCTGATATTGACCATGATATCGTATTCCCACTACTACTCTCAAAGTAGCTAAAATCTCCAACTTGAGAAACAAATGGTAATGTATTGTCCACCACCGTAACATTTACCGACTCTATTCCCAAATTCTTAGAGGAATCATAAACATATATAGTAAAATTATATATTCCTAAACCTAGTCCGTTAATTTGAATGTCTAAAGAACCATTTTTCCAGGGAATATTTTCCATTATCAAAGTTCCATTTCTTGTCAAATTATACTCTCCAGAAGCTATATCTTTTACTGTCCAAGGAATTACATTATTGCTTGTACCTTCAATGTAACTGAAATCAGTCACTTGATTAATATCGGGTGGAATGGCGTCAAGTAAAAAGACAAAAGCATCCTCATAGGTAATAATTCCGTTTCCAGTCTCGTTATAAGCACCTGAAGTGGTTGGAAAATTAGTTGATTGCGCTTCTCCTGTGATATAAGCATTTCCAGAGGGGTCAAGTGCGATAGCCCATGCGCGGTCATAGCGGCTTCCTGCCAAATAACTGGAGTAGATCAGGGTACCTCCATCAGCAGATAGTTTGAAGACAATACCATCTGTATATATAGTTGATCCATCTCCAGTTCTATCATTGGCTCCCGGTGTTGTTATGAAATCAATTGACCATGTTTCTCCTGCAACATAAGCATTTCCTGAAATGTCAAGAGCAATGGAATGCGCGTAGTCGTGACGGGTTCCAGCTACATAAGTGGAGTAGATCAGAGCACTTCCATCATCAGATAATTTGAAGACAAAAATGTCTCTAAATCCACTTCCATCTCCAGTGGTATCATTGGCACCTGGGGTTGTAGGGAAATCAGTTGACATTGTCTCTCCCGTGACATAGGCATTTCCAGCAGTATCAAGAGCAATGGAATGTCCGTTGTCATTATCGCTACCAGCTACATAAGTGGAGTAGACTAGTGTACTTCCATCGGGAGATACCTTGAAGACATAAACATCAGGATTTGAAATTGTTCCATCTCCAGTCTCGTTATAGGCTCCTGGTGTAGTGGGGAAATCAGTCGAGAACGTATACCCTGTGACATATGCGTATCCAGAAGTATCAAGAACGATGGAACTTCCGTAATCATTGCGGTTTCCAGCCACATACGTGGAATAAATCAGAGTACTTCCATCTGCAGAAAGTTTGAAGACAAAAATATCTTGATATGAAGTTGTTCCAGCTCCAGTAGTGTCATTGGCTCCCGGTGTGGTTGGGAAATCAGTTGAGAATGTTTCTCCAGTGACATACGCATTTCCAGACGTGTCAAGAGTGATGGAACTTCCATAGTCAAAATGACTTCCAGCCACATAAGTGGAATAGATGAGAATACTTCCATCTGCCGAAAGTTTGAAAACAAAAACATCGTGGAAATTAGTTGCATCTCCAGTGGTATCATTGGCTCCCGGAGTGGTAGGAAAATCAGTTGATTGTGTTTCTCCTGTGACATAAGCATTTCCAGAAGTGTCAAGAGTGATGGAATGTCCATAGTCATTGTGGCTTCCAGCTACATAAGTGGAATAAATCAGAGTACTTCCATTTGCAGATAACTTGAAAACAAATGTATTAGTGAATGCAGGTGTACCACCTCCATTAGTATCATTGGCTCCCGGAGTGGTTGGAAAATCACTTGAGGATGTTTCCCCTGTTACATAGACACATCCAGAAGTGTCAAGAGCTATGGAATATCCGTAATCACGGTCACTCCCAGCTACATAGGTTGAATATACTGGATCAATCACAAGCAGTTCATTCTTGTTGTAATCAGCAATAGTAAACCCATAGGTTTTCTCACCTATCATTCTGAAAGAACCTCCAATTTCTCTGTCTCCCTGATAATTGATTGGAGAAACATCAAGAAAATCCGAGTGCCCATTTGGTGTATTTATTGAGATATCAATTCCTTCATTATTCAAAGCAATTTCTACGGGTCCTACCCATCTAAATTTTATATCATTCACATTTCCTCCCGGATGGACATAAAATTCATATTTAAGTTGACCTTCTTGCATTAGGTATACTAAGTCAATGTTATCATAAATGCTATAGTAGTACAGCTTGGCATAGTATTGGTTGCTTAATGCATGATCATTTCCAATAAAATATGTGGATTTAATTCCAGTAGGCTTCTCTACTACAGGAATTACAGGATTTGATCCAGGTAATTCAAGAAATACAGTTGTTTGTGAATAATCCTGAGTTTTATCCTTCACAATAGAATCTAAATCACTCGAATTTGAAGAGCTTACTATTGTAAAATACAACATGGATTCGGCAAAACCAATTTGGAACTGAGAACTCTGAATCGTGTATTTGATATGATCTGAATTATGTCTAATATTTTTCTGAAAACCACCGATAAAGCCAGCCAGATTATCTTCAATTTTAGCCTTCAATTCAGGACTGATCACTGAATTTTCTAAGAAATCGGGATTCTCATTTTCCGTCATATTTTCCAGTTTTATTATCACAGATCCTAGTAAAAGTAAAGCGATAATGAAGATGTATTTTTTCATTTTATCCTCTTTTATATCAAAAAACGCCACTTGCGAAATATTATAACTTTTGTCGAAATAA
Organism: uncultured archaeon; assembly: GCA_964600735.1. Classification (GTDB taxonomy): domain Archaea; phylum Asgardarchaeota; class Heimdallarchaeia; order Heimdallarchaeales; family Kariarchaeaceae; genus LC-2. The sequence continues at coordinate 28,019 of CAZRLL010000015.1, read as the reverse complement.
TAATTCAATTTGTTAAGAATATTGATGATAAATGTATTACACAAAGTATGAGAGCTTTCATTTAAAATCATCTCCTTCCATGGAATCCAGTGTAACATTCGAGGAGTGATTGATTGCCAATTTTCAGATGCTTCCTAGCTAACTCTTAAACGGTTTAGACGAATTAGTTAGACTTCAAAAATATCCGAATCGCTCTGAAGCAATCAGAGTTGCAATAAGAGATCTTTTAAAAGAAGAGCTCTGGCACGCGCGTGCCATGACCCAAGTCACGAAAATAACAGATCGGCCTACAATTTCGACGTAATGCCTAATATTGCCCTATAATGCATAAATCAGTTAATTATGTGCAAATTGTTAGGATTATTAGATTCAAAAAATAACATTTGTGGAACAATTACACAAAACTCTAGACTGAAATAATAAAATAGAAAAATTATCATTCAATCAAAACAAATTAGATATTTATAATTATAATACTTGAAAAATCGGTTATTGGATCTTGCAGATATCCATCAATCGATTTCTTACTAATACATGGTGATGATAATTAAATTCCAAAAATCCATATTCTTAATTTTCTTATTCCTTTGCTTGTTGATCAATATTCGATCAATCACAATTGCCAATACACCCAGCCACATATTAATTACAGAAGTGCTGTATGATGCTCCAAATGATGATAGTACTGAGGAATGGATTGAATTATTCAACCCATCTAATGGCCTTATCTCACTTGAAGGATGGGAGGTGAATGACAATGTAGGTACATTTAGTTTAAGTGGTTCTATTCACGCCGGGGAATATTTTGTCATTGCCAAGGATGGTTCAATTTTTGAAGGATTATATGGAGTAACCCCAGATATCGAAGGTATGAATCTGGCATTAGGAAATTCTGGAGATGTGGTTACATTATTTGATCCCCTGAACAATGAAATTGACATGGTGGCATGGGAGAATGAGATTACAGGATGGGATATCTCTACAATAGATGGTACAATATTCAGGATTGATAACACTGATACAGATACGGTCTCTGATTGGACGGTAAGTAATTCCCTTGGGAATCCTGGTGTGGGTTCATATACTATTGTTGAACAATCCGATTTTACACCACCTGAAGTTTCAATCGATAATTTGACTAATGGATCTATTATTTCTGGTATTTTTAGAATTTCTGTGTCTGCTACTGATGAAAGTGGGATTGCAGAATTTGAGATTTCCATTGATGATCAATTAAAATCCTCTACTAATATATATAACTGGAACACACTAGAAGAAATTAATGATAGTCATTCTGTTCGGGCTCGTGTGCGAGATACTGCTGGAAACTGGGGTCAGGTTCTAATTAATCTTGAAATTGATAATTCTGATTATATCCCACTTGAATTTGATCAAGTTAAGTTTATGACGTATAATGTGGAAGTAAGTGGAATTAATTCTGACTGGATTGATGTTATTAAAGAAGAAAACCCGGACATTGTGGTTTTTGTAGAAACTGGTGATTGGGATAATAATAATGATGCCTTATTTCAACAGTATTTATCTGAATTTAACATGTATTTCTCTGGAGAAAATCAATTTTTTGGAAATACTGGACAAAATATTCCTTACGCAACAAGTGGTGAGGCGATCATGAGTAGATTCCCCATTGAAAGCACTACTCAAATCCCTGTGGTTACACTCGATAATGGTACTAATTTCGATCCATCTCACGATTTCATGTCTTGGACAATTGATATTGATGGTGAGGAAATTTATGTTATTGGCTCACATTTGAAATGTTGTGGAGGAGCAGATAATGAGGAAAAAAGAGAGCATGCCCAAGAGGGTATAATCAACTATATGGATTCACTTGGAGACGTTCCAATAATTTATGCTGGTGACTTAAATTCATTTTCACCATATGATACAGGTTCATTGGCTCCAGAAGGGGATTTATCTGATGGACCACTCACAATGATGTTAAATCCTCAAGATCCGACTTACGGTCAGTATGCATCCAATACTCATACATTCATTGATGTTTATCGAGAGCTGAATCCTGAATCCAAGGGTTATACCTATGGGCATCAAGATTCTCAGTATGAATCGAGAATTGATTTTATCATTGCAAATCAATTTTTCTTTGATAAACTTGTATCATCGACAACAGGAGACACGGTAACTGCTAATTCCGGTTCTGATCATTACACTGTTGATGTGATCATTGATTTCGTCGGTTCTGGAACTGAGTCTTCAAATTCGCAAACTTCATCCATTCCAACTTTAGGAGATTCAGAATCATCTGATGAAGTGGAGGGATCAGGTTTCAGTTTAATTCTGAATTTTACTAGTATGGTAATATTAATAATAGTAGTACGTTTTGTTAGAAATTTCCAAAAATTAGAAAATCCAAAAATGAAGTAGTTTTGGGAGTAGTTAGATTTTTAGATTATAATCGCAGACTTCAAAAATACTCGAATCGCTCTGAAGTAATCAGAGTTGTAATAAGAGATCGTTTAAAAGAAGAGTTCTGGCACGCTCGTGCCATGACGCAGGTAACGAAAATAACAGATCGACCTATAGTAACAACATAGTCGTGCTTTATTCTTTAATTATTTATCCATAATTAAAATTATAAGAAACCCCTTCCAATATAATTCTACTTATGCAAAATAAAAATCCTCCAAACCTTAAAATTCTTTAAATTGCGTCGTATGCTCATGATCCGCATTGCAAAAATTGTGCAACTGGGATTGTTCGTCATTTCTCCAACAGATTTATTATAATGCAATGAAATTTAATAATTGGTGGTTCTCATTCGAGTATCAAAATATTTTTTATTAGTTTTAATTGGATTAATTTTGATAATTGTGGGGGGTGTTATTGCATTTAATTCTGAAAGTATCATAATCGATCGATCGATGCAAACACTAACAAGGCATTCTGATAATGTCAACTCTGTTGCATGGTCACCAGATGGATTAAAGCTTGCTTCTGCATCTGTTGAATCGAGCAGTTCCACAATCGAAATTTGGGATACAAGTGATAGCTCTAAATCGCAAACTCTAACAGGGCATTCTGATAATGTCTGGTCTGTTGTCTGGTCACCAGATGGGTCAAAACTTGTTTCTGTATCTGAGGATTCCACAATAAAAATATGGGATACAGATGACTGGTCTGAATTGATAACATTAACAGGGGGTACTAATTGGGAAACTACGGTTGCATGGTCACCAGATGGATCAAAACTTGCTACTGGATCAAATGACAAAACAATAAAAATTTGGGATACAAATAACTGGTCTGAATTGCGTACACTAACAGGGCATCCTTATGGGGGTATATTTTTTGCATGGTCACGAGATGGATCCAAACTTGCTACTTATGGTGGTAGATGGATAATAATCTGGAATACTAGTGACTGGTCTGAATTGCAGAAACAGGGATTGGGTGTAAATTGGCTCAATTACGTTTCATGGTCACCAGATGGATCAAAACTTGCATATGGGGCCGGTGAATGGGGCAGTTCCACAATAGAAATTTGGGATGCAAGTGATAACTCTAAATCACAAACTCTAACAGGGCATTCTGATAATGTCTGGACTGTTGCATGGTCACGAGATGGATCCAAACTTGCTACTGGATCAAATGACAAAACAATAAAAATTTGGGATACAAGTGACTGGTCTGAATTGATGACACTAACTGGGCATTCTGATGGTGTCAACTCTGTTGCATGGTCACCAGATGGATTAAAGCTTGCTTCTGCATCCGATGATCACACAATAAAAATTTGGCAATACCCATTTAATAATTTGAAGATCCAATCGATCCATCAAGGATTTGATATCAATAACACTACCACTCAAATTGGTATGGTAATGATAATAATCGGACTAATCAGTTCATCAAGGGTAGTACTGAAAAAACGTTCATTTGATAGAAAAAATGAACAAATAAGTATAACGAATCCTACAGATATTCGATCGATTGATAAATTATATCCAGATAATTAAAAATAATCGATAGATCAATTATATGTAATTTCATCTTTTCTTCCAACGAAGCATTAACTAATGGAATTCCTACATGGCTTGGACGAATTAGTTAGACTTCAAAAATACCCGAATCGCTCTGAAGCAATCAGAGTTGCAATAAGCGATCTTTTAAAAGAAGAGCTCTGGTACGCCCGTGCTATGACCCAGGTCACGAAAATAACGGATCGGCCGGTAATAACAACCTAGCCATACTTTATACTTCCTTTATCTATCAAGATCCAAAATAATAAGAAAGCCATCTCTAATTTAATTTTACTCATGAAAAATCAAAATCTCCCAAACCTTAAAATTCTTGGAAATGCGTTCATTTACCATATTATCCAGTTTGTATGAATTTACAGGATCTACTGGGGGAACCCCTCCGTTTTTTGAGAAAAACCTAATTGTATAAGCACTTAATTAAGAAAAATGGGGAATAATCTCTTCGCGAAAGATCCTTTGCACCTTTTCCTGGTCAGGACCAAAATCATGAGGCACAAAAAGTCTAACACCTGCATCTACGAATTGGTCAAATTGCTCGATGCACTCATCCACCGTTCCAACCACGCTTACAGCAAATAGTGCCTCTTTAGGAACAAATTCAGCATACTGGGCATTTTTAGCCACTTGTTCATCTGTTCCCAGCCACTTGACATAATTTTCATGGACTAAATTTTCTGGTAGGTGAATCTCATAACCTGCTTCATGCACCTGTTTCGGACTTAAGAAAAATTTCATAGGCTCCACTTGCTTTTGTGCTTCCTCAGTAGTGTCTGCAATTGAGGTGATCACGTACAGACAAGGGATTATATCATTCACTGCACGATGGGCTTTTTTAGCAGCATCGTGAATGACTGCCAATTGATCAGTATACATTTTCGGCGTTAGCAAGAAAGGCACCCACCCATCTCCCAAACGACCGGTAACTCGTAGCATTCGCGGACTATTTGCTGCAAAATAGATGGGAATATCGATTGGTGGTAGCATGAGGTGTTCATCTTTGAATGACCAAAACTCACCATCATATGTGAATGTCTCACCAGACCACAATCGCCTCATTAGAGTAACATACTCGATCAAGCGACTGACTGGTCGATCCCACCGGATACCAAATGGGTCCAGGTTCATGGTAGTACCAGCACCTAATCCGAGTATCACACGACCTTCTGTTAAAATGCTTAGTGTTGCCATCCTCTGAGCGAGTACCGCGGGATGATGACGATGTGGATCACCCACAGAAGTTGCCACTGTAAGTTTCTTTGTTGATGTTGCAATGGCTGTTAAAAATGTCCAGGATTCCATAATGGTACGCGCGGAAGGCAAGTGCAAGAGATGATCTCCCGACCAAAGTGATGTGTACCCGTTTTCCTTGTAAGTCTTTGCTAATAAGATGTAATCGTCAAGAGAAGGGGCTCCCATTGGTACTACCCCCCCAAATTGTACTCCAATCTCCTTCATTGAACGATCCTGCATTTCTCGTGACATAAGGCTTATTTATATTACATCTTTTGTAATATCGATATTTTACATTAAAATTCGTATTATCCTGCACAGAATATTATTGATGATATCATCCAAATTTTATCTAGATCATGCAAAAATAATGGATGAAAGCAACCCAATTGCGTCTTTTCATCCAAAGAGGCATTAACTAAAGGAATTCTTACACGGTTTAGACGAACTTGTTAGATTACAAAATACCCGAATCGCTCTGAGGTAATCATCTACTCTTTTGATTTGGCAATTCCAAGATAGGTTGATGTAATAATCAAACTTTACTTTTGCAAAGAATTCTTTACGTTTTTGTTTGAGATAACCAGTGTCCCGTCTTTATTTTGGATTCTTCTAGGATTTCCCGGTTATATGCACCAAATTCTTCTTGTGCAAATTCGATCGGAGCACAATTGATGTCTTCCACTTGTAATACTAAACCTTTAGTGAGATTAAGAAGGATAGCATCAAGAGAAACAAGATCTCTACCATACGCTATGATCCCTAAATTTTCAACAGTATTGTATCTCATTCGTGGTAGGAGCAATGAATACTCACCCTCCGGGTGTTGAAAAGACATGATGTTCAATGCTTCACATATCCCATAAATATTGAAGAGAGAATGGTATATCTTGTTGATGTCGATAAGGCTTGCAGTGAATCTAGAATTATTTGGACCATGCCACCAAGGTCTTGCAGGATCAGGAATCATGCCAAACAGATTTTTCATTGTGAAAGTACCATACATTTTCATTTTTGCTAAGCTGATAAAAGTAGAACCTCGTAAATTGTACAGTTTCTTCGGAACCATACTATAAAGCGTATCTGATTGAATAGGTTTGAAACGTGACTCCACTGCCTTCTTTATTTCTTTTGGATCTGCTATTCTCCCACTCCACACTTCATCGGTCACATTGATATATTCAACGTTGAATTCTTTGAAGAGATCTGTAAACCCAGTTTCATCAAGAAACAGTTGATCTTCCACTTTGATCTGATCCCAGTGTCCGTCGTTCTTAAACCATTCCCAACTGGGATTCTCAATGAGCCATTTCCATCCCTCGCCCATTAAAAGCCATTTCCAATTAACCTCTTTATCTCCAACAATGAAACTCTTTCCTTCCTTAGTACGCCTGAGTAGGATGTGAGACTCTGTAACAACGAAGTGTGAATCAAGGGCTTCAAATAAAATCCTCATTGCTTCGACATTTGTGAAGTTTGCCAACTCATCTGATACCCAATTTGGTTTAATGATGATGGTTTCTGATTTTAACCAAGGATCAATCAACAATTGTCTTAGGTCTTCTGAATTGCTCAGTTTTGCGATGGTGGTTTTTTCGAACTTGCGCTGGAGAATGGTCAAATCGATCCTTAAGTATACTATGAAAGGTAATATTTAAGTTATTTTGGTGAATTTTATATTTGTGAAATACTTAACTTTCACAAAATACCAACCAACAGTATGACTTCAAAAGTACCCGAATCGCTCTGAAGCAATAAGTTGAACCCGGTTAGGCTATTAATTTTGAGATTCCAATGCATCATAGACTAATTGATCAATTATTATTCCATCAATTGGAACAATCCAATTATTATCTTCAGGACAAAATTGAGTAAGTAATATTGCTATCACTCCGTTTGCTGGATCATTCCAAAACATAGTATTTAATGCCCCTCCCCATGAATATGATCCAATACCGCGTTTTGTTATGTTATCAGCCATTTTCACGGCAACACCTAATCCAAAGCCAATTCCTTCATTCCGTTTTATTATTTCAGGATCCTCTGGTTTTATATAAGCCATATCCAGCATAGATTTTCCATTAGGTAGCTGGTTAGATGTCATTAAGCGTAATGATTTTTGGGAAACTATTTGATTTCCATTAAATTTCCCATCATTCATCAACATTAAGGTAAATTTCAAGTAATCTTCTAAGGTTGAAACTAATCCTGCACCTCCAGATAGAAATTTGGGTTTATGTTTAAATCCATCCGAAATAGGTCCTTCCACCTCAATCAAATTTCCTTCTTTGTTTTTTGTGTAAGCTTTAACTAATCGTTGCCACTTATCCTCTGGAACATGGAAATCAGTATCATACATTTCCAATGGGTCAAATATTCTCTCTTTAAGGAAGACATCCAGATTTTTTCCAGATATTCTTTCGATGAGATAACCCAAAATATCGTGATTTAGTGCGTACCACAAATTAAGCCCCGGTTCAAAGATCAACGGTAATTCTGATAATTGATTGCTGATTTCTTCCAAAGAACCCTTCATTGGTATTGTTTCCAGCATTGATCTGATTCTATTTTCACCAGTAAATCCAAATTTTTTACTATAGAGCATATCTACAGGCAGCTCCGGATACCAACCATAGCTTAACCCAGAAGTGTGGGTAAATAGATGCTTAATGGTTATTGGATTTGAGGATAATTTTGATTCATATCCCCCCGTTTCTTTATTGAAAGATGTTAATACATTCATAGATTGGAATTCAGGAATAAAAGTGCTTAGCGGATCATCTAAATCAAATTTTCCCTCTTCGTAGAGAGTTAATGCTGCCAAAGAGACAATTGGTTTTGTCATAGAAAAGATTCGATAAATATCATTAAATGCGACCGGTATGTTATTTTCTTTATCCTTCCAACCGAATTTGTTACAATAAACCATAGTGTCTTTTTCATAGACAAGAGCAAGAATACTCCCAGTTCGATTTTCGTCAATATATTGCTGTAATTCTTGCGAAAGTGACTTGAAAGATACAGGATTTATCTGTTTTATTTTGACCATAGTATCATGGTGATTAATTATTTTATAGATTTTTGGAATAATAAATGCAATAAACTCATGTTATTGCATTCTTGGACATGCACAGTATGTTCATAAGATGCACACCTTAAAGATCAATCTATTTACTCTGCATCGGTATTAATTAATTTCTTGACTTTATGTAAATACTCCAAGGTCTGCTCTGCATCGGTTTTAACCAAGGTTTCCTCCATTTGAAACGTATTGTTCGTAGCAATAAACAGAATCATCACCACAATAATTGACAATAACGTAAAAGCCTGATCAAATAGAGTATATAACAGAATAGCAGATATCAACATTCCCATACCCATAAATATTATGTATAGATGGTATCGGGATCTAATATTTTCAATATTGGGAAACTCCATGGCATATAAAGTAAGAATAAAACTTGCTGATAAGAATCCGATCGTTGATAAAACTGGAAACACACCAAATTTGAGATAATCAGGTGACAAATCGATGAGATCTAAACTTTCGAGAAGTAATCCGATGAAAATGAAGGTTTGGGTATAAAATCCAATTAATACAGTCCATCTTCTTCCAATAAGATCACTCAATGTTCCGATGATTGGAAGTGCCACAAAAGTAGTCAAGCCTTGGATAATAAAGAATAATCGAATATCAGTTTCAAGATTTTCAATTTCAAAGTATAAAATGGGAAGATAATATGACGCAACCCAAAAAAAACCAGCGAGCATGGCAGATACAAAAAAAGGAACCACTTTCTTATTTCGCATGTACTCCTTGGCCACAAATGTTTCTTTGGGATGGTGGTGGGGATTATTCGACATGAGAATATTGCTTATAATCGCAATAGTTGCGAGGATGACTGGAAATAAATATTTATCTCGATAGATTGTCAACAACCCAACAACAAACATAAATAGTATAGTAAACGAAGATAATGCCATCAATTTACCATTGAAACTTGGTTTACGAAGTATAAATTCAATGTTAGTCAACATATTAGATAACGTGTAGGGAACCATAAATCCACCTAAAAATAGCAACAAAGGGACAATTGAAGCAATCCTTGTCATTAACAATACGATGTTGATGATTGTAAACAAGCTTGAAGTGATTATCGGAGAATTTAAAGGAGAAAATTCATTTAACTTCACAAGATACAAGGTTGCACCAAATAAAATTCCAATAAAATGAAAAATTATATATATCGTTGATAACTCATTATTTTTTAAAGCCACGAACTCAACCAAATAATGGAATACAATGACAACCGTTACCATAACGTTAATGGAACCAATTATTACACCCCATTCTTTGAAGGTTAATTGACGTAGAAAGCCAATAAAACTTAATTCCCCGTTACTAGGTTTCAATAAAAATGAATTTGATTTCAAAAAGATAAACGTTTTGTGAACTTATATCGAAGTATATTAAGAATTATCAAAACAATCGATCAAGGTACTGCTATTAGAGTAAATATATTTGATTAATTAACTTTTCTTGATATTGCACGGAATTGATTATGCTTATACTCCCTTCCAAATTCCTTCAGGTTTTAAATGAATTAGTTTGAATTCAAAAATATTTCAATCACTTTGAGTTTACCAAATATCACATTGTAATATTTTTTCTAATCCAAAGCCCTACTTTTTCTAAACGAATTATATTATTCTGTGTCAATAATGCCCTGATAGACAGCCTTTGTTATTTGAATATCTTGAATTGCCACACCAGTTAAATCCGCAATGGTTATCTGATCATCTGAAATTCTTTGATATTCTTTTTTTTCAATCATTGTACCCAATTCAATAAGCTGATCTTCTTTGATGAATCCAGCATTTAGTGCATGAAAGATCTCTCCTCTTTGCTTAGATTGACTAATACTATCTACAACAACTAGATCAGCAAGTTGTAAGATTTTAGGATCTAATTCCCGTTTTTCAATTGTATCGGATCCCATAGCAGTGATGTGAGTTCCTTTTTCAATTTGATCAGCAGTGATTAATGATTCATTGGCAGAAGTAGTAGTGACAATAAGGTTAGAGCTACTAGTGACATCTCGCATCTTGGTGGTTGTACTGATATTGTAACCAAGAGAGCTCATTTCAGTTTTGTAATTTTCTAATTTTTCTTTTGACCTTCCCCAAACCAATACATCTTTACATTCGGTCACTGGTTTAAGATATTTTAATTGCATTTTTGCCTGGATGCCTGTACCTACGATTCCAATTTGCTTGACATTTTTTGGTGCTAGATATTTTGCAGAGATGGTTCCTGCTACCGCAGTTCTAATATTGGTTAGATAACCTTGATCCAATAATATACTTACGGGTTGTCCAGTTTTTTGATTGAACAACAACATTAAACCCTGTAATGAAGAAAGTCCATACAATTCCTGATTTTTACCAAATCCAGAAGCAATTTTAACCACATAATAATCATCATTTTTGATAGCACCATACTTGATGTGAACATCACCTGGAGGGTCATGGAACAAAAGTTCCCCTACAGGTGGTACAATTACATTTCCCTTTGAGTATTCCACAAACCCTTTTTCTATCAAAGGGACTAAATCGATATCAGCTAACGCTTTCTTGATTTCATCAATTTGAATAATCTTGGTCATGATGTTCGAATTTTAATTTCTAGAAGTTTAATGTTATTATTTGTAAATGTAAAACCTATTTATTGAGCGTTCGATCGATTGATAGATTGTAGACTGATTGATTTTGTTTATAATTCTGCATACTTTTCAAATAAGTAACACTAAGAATAGAATCATCTAATTAGTAATATTTTTTCATTGGGTGGATAGAGCCATTCAACACCGTTTTCCGTTACTACTGCATTATCTTCAATATTAAACCTAATTTTTCTTCCGCCCCATTCAGAAAGAGGTGTAAAAGCAATGAATTCAAAAGCAAATAGATTGTTGGATTTAATAACTAAATGGGCTCGATCTTGACGAAAACCGGCAATTGATGGACCAGATGCAACCTCACTATTGCCTGTATTACCCACACAATGACAATCAATCACAACTTGAGTTTTGTTTAACTTTTTCTCTGGTTCAGTGTTGGGTCCCCCTCCAAGCATTGGATCCATATTTAGATGAATATATTCAAAACCAGCATTATCTAGTGCTTCTCCAATGTTATGCAATGTAACTCCAGCTGTTCGACCCACTTTTATTTGTTCTCGAATTACTATTCTCGCTTGCATGGCTTGCTTCCACCCATATTGAATTTCCCGTGGTACTTTAGTCTCTCCTTCCCTTAGGACATAAACGATCCTTTTGAAATCAGTGCCAAAATTCATGTGACTAATACCATAATCATATTGCAATAGATCACCCTTTTGAATAACATAATTCCTATCTCGATATTCGGATTCTTGGGATACATAAGAATGTATGACATTTGGTAAGGAGAGACCAAAAGTCGATTTCATTCCAAGAACTATTACTTGGTTTTCCATCCACCACGCTACATCTTCTAAAGTTGTGATACTCGGAGTTATAACTTCGTTTGACAATGCTCTCTCTAAAAGTTGTCTGGTTGTCTCTGCAAGCTGTCCAAAAACTATAATTTCACTTGTTACTCTTCTTGTCCGGAAATCAGTGATAAGGGGACCGGCGGAAGTTAATCTTTCTTTGTATTTGTCACTCAGAGATTCTACTAGTTTCATATATCCTGTATGAGAAAGTCCATCTGCAACTGAGATCCATTCTGATATATTAATTGCAATACTTTTAGGATCTCGATCAAGAACAAATTTGATAAGATCTTCATCTATTCCAAACGAATCGTAGACACCCAATGTCTTAAGATCACCTGAATTGCCACCTAATACTACACGTTCTATTCGGTCACTACCTTTATCCGTAAAAATAAAATAGCCATAATCCCCTCCTAAATCGATATTAAGCGGATCTGCCTTTCCTTCCCTCATAACATGTATCCACATATCGATTTTATTCTCGCGCATCGCCTTTGGTAGTATTATGTCAAACTTTTCCTTTCTAATCAAGTTTAGCATTTCCCATCTATTGCGGGATTCATTCATCATGTTTTATGATAACTTGAAATTTTTAGATTTACTTATCCTGTCTAATAAAATCGATATAACCCGTCTTAACTATTAGCGAAAAGTGATGACAAACGGATTAAAGAAGAAAGAATGTGTTAGACGAACTTGTAAGATTACAAAAATATCAAAATCGCTCTGAGGCAATCAGAGTTGCAATAAGAGATCTTTTAAAAGAAGAGCTCTGGCACGCTTGTGCTATAACCCAGGTCACGAAAATAACAGATCGGCCTGTAATAACGGCATAATACACTTTCAAAACACAATAGCAACAACTCCATTCTCCCAAATTGAAAAAAATTTCTAAGAATCAATTATCCCAAATAAATTCCTAACTAGGCTTGACCAAAACATCTGTAATTTCTAGCTTCTTTTAGGGCATCAATTTCTCCATAAGTCTGTAATTCTATCAATAGAAATTCAATATAATACTTGGTTACTAACACAGTTAATCAATAAGAAACCTCTTCTTCCACAATCTCTGCAAGAAGTAGGTGGCCAATTTCATACCAATCAGGTAAAAATGGAAATGATCTCTTTTTCAACATCTTTTGAAAAGGATACTGTTCGCATACTATCTAAAACATTTTCAGAAAAAATTAGATTATACAGTTCTGTATTACCAATCAAATATTCAATAAAATTGTCCAATTTTTTAGCCGGGTCTTGGAGGTCACCCGCATATATTAAATTAAAGAATAATGATTGAAATTCTCTTGAGATAATATTATTATTATGGTATTTAATTACTTCTAGAGCTCCACTAGATGCAAAAGCATCATGACCAAAAGCATTCAGTGCACTGAGGAATGCACCAACCATATGAGGGTTGAGTTTGGTATTTTCTGATTGGTCAGTTCGATCTATATCACTGAAGATATAACTTGATTTAACAAGCCCACCAATTTTTAAAATGAGCAACATTAACGGCTTTGCGTTGGCACTCGTCCTACCAATTGGACGATGAATAGATCTTTTTGTGGTCTCGATATAACTACTCACAAGATTTAATCTGATCTTCTCAGAAAACGGGAGATCCAAGTCATTGAGGGTTTCCCATAAAGTAGCATCACGTTCAAGGATCATCTGTTCATGGGTGATGACCCCAACTAATCCGGTCAAACCCATATGTACTGCCTGATTAAATGCCTGTTGTAGAATTTCTTTTGCCTTTGTTACGTCCCCAGTTAGGAGTTCTAATTTATATTGTAAGATCAATGTATCTACTAATATAGAGAATGAATGTTGTTCTTGAGCCAATTTTTGCATGTAATCTACCCGATCTTTAGCTTCTTGTAATGCTTCAATCTCTCCATATGTCTGTAACTCTATCAAAAGAAACTCAATATAATGTTTCATTGCAAGAACAGTCAATTCATGTTCTATTACTTCATCATTAACAATACTTTCCAGCAGATCAAAAGCCTTATTTTTGATACGCATGCGCTGACTTGATTTGAAGATCAAGGCTTGAGCTAAATTGTAATATAATTGAATTGTTTTATCATCCTGATGTATTTCAGAAGTAGAAATAATTTCTAATTTCTCAAAATATTGGTGGTATATCGATTGATGGTCTTTTCTGTTCATGGATAAAGAAATTAGGTCAAAGAGCAATATTACAACACTTTGTTGACTACCTATATTAATAAAAATCTTCAGACTCTGCTGATTATACTTGAATGCAATATCAAGCTCTCCTTTCATTCCATAAATTTTCCCTATATTGTTGAGTGTAAATGCAAAAAGTGGTTGATTGTTCATCTTTTTTGCTATTTCCATGGATTGTTCAAGATACTTGAGAGCAGTGTCTAGCTCTCCTTTCGTTCGATAAAGGTTCCCAATATTATTGAGTGACCCTGCAATATCTTGTTGATTACCTATCTCCTTTCTCATCACCAAGCTCTGTTGGAAGAACATTAAAGCATGGTCCAGCTCGCCTTTGCTCCAGTAAATATTTCCTTTCAAATGAATCAGCGTGGCTTCTGCCTCTCTTACCATCAATCTTTCATTCTCCGTCAATACTGTGTAGAGTAGTTCTGTTTCTATCAGGTCATTCAAAGCTTCGTCTAGGTGTCCCTTCCGCCACAGGGCATAAACCACCACTACACGGGATTGGATCTGTAAGACTGAAGAGACTGTCATACTATCTTGAAAGCATTTCTCTGCGAGATCTAAAGCAGTATCAAAGGTACCTTTTCTGAGAAAACAGCGTGCTTTGTAAATCTGAACTTCTATACGAGTTTTAATATTAATATTATCATTAATAAATTGCAATTCAGATTCCACTATTTGTTCCAAACATTGCTCATACTCTCCTTTCACATACAATTCCTTGATTTCCTGCAATTTTTGAGTAACTGAATCAGGACTAGATGAATTGAAAGACAATTATTCCAATTCATATTATTTATTTGATAATGTTGTGCTTTTCAATAACAAAAATTCAATAAATTTTTCAATTTTTTCAATATTATGTCAAGTGCGTAGTAGACTGACATGTACCTTCATGGATTAGACGAATTAGTAAGATTACAAAAATACCCGAATCACGCTGAAGTAAAGGCTGAAATTTATTGATAAATCTAAGCTTCTAATAGTTCTTCATTAACAACTTTAATTCATCTGAAAATTCTCGTAATGGCATTCTAGTACACAAATGATCTTATAATAATTCTCATAATATCAATCAACGTGACTACTAACCAAGTTGAAAGTTCACAAAAATCTGCTGGTAGTGTGCTACTTACCTCAAGGCAGATAATTGGAATTTCCTTAATACTGATAATTATATCAGGCTTAGCTTGGATAATTAGCTTACAATCACAATCATTCCTTATTCCCCTCATTTCGGACACTGATGTCATCAAGGCAATTAATTTTGTCTTCATTTGGACGGTAATGATGGTTGTAATGATGCTTCCTTCAATTATACCAATGGTGCTGTTATTCGCCAAATTAAGTCAGTCAAGAGTGCAATTTGGGCATAAGGTAGTACCTACAATTCTGTTCGTTTCAGGATACCTCGTTGTATGGGGGTTAATGGGTGCAGGATTAGCACTGATTAATTTCTTCATATATCCAATAATAACACCTTGGAGTAGGTTAATCACTGGAAGCGCATTAGTTTTAGCTGGTTTATACCAATCAACTCGTTGGAAAAATCTCTGCTTAGGTCATTGTAGGTCACCCATACATTTTCTATCTCATGGATGGCAAGATGGCTCATTAGGTGCCATAAAAATGGGCAGTATACATGGAATTTACTGTGTAGGTTGTTGTTGGGGACTAATGATCGCTTTAATTGCTGCTGGTATGATGAATCCAGCCTATATGGGATTAATTGGAATATTTATTTTCATTGAAAAAATATCTCCCAACGGCGAGTTCTTAGCTAAGGTGATTGGATATGTGTTTGTTGCAATTGGATTGGTAGTCATGATTGTCTGAAATGTAAATCAAGAAAAGTGAAATTTATGACTGAAGTAGAAAAATGGGAGCTAGATGTAGACATGTTAACCGCATGCAATTGTAATTATGGCTGTCCATGTACCTTTCAAGCACCTCCAACTTATGGTACGTGTGAAGGTGTGATTGGATATGAAGTAAAGAAAGGTTCGTTTAAAGGAGTAAATCTTGAAGGACAGAAGTGGGTCTTAGCTGCTCGATGGCCTGGACCTTTACATGAATTAAATGGTGTAGGAGTGATTTTAATTGATGAGGGAGCAAATGTAGAACAAAAAGCAGCTATTGAAGAGATTGCAACAGGAAAAGCTGGTGGACCATTGGGAATATTCATGTCGACGGTAAACAAGGGAGTTACCATAGATTCAGCTAAAGTTGATCTTCATGTGGACGGAAAAAATAGCTGGTTCAAAGTAGATGAATCAATTGATGTAAAATTTGCTCCCATACTCAGTGTAACTGGAGATGAACAACATCCAAGTGCAATAATACCTGATGGTATGCTCACTGGGAGAGAGGATTTTTATTCTGCGGATACTTTTACGGTTAAATTAAATGACATGGAAATGGATTTCCCTAAAAGAAATGCTATTTACTCATTAGGCGAATGGAAGGGTCCGTAATTTAATATCAATAATTTTCCACAATCCTCAAAATCCGCTCCGATGCGTTGAAATCAGAATCAGCATATAAAGATTCAAGAGTATCTTGATTGATTTTTATATTATCGAATAAACCTATGATCCATAAAAAATCAATCCACTTGATGTCTTTGTTGAGGATTCTCTCAATGACTAATTTCTCAACTGAAAAGTTATCACCTTCAAGAAATGCTATCTTCTCAAGCAAGGTGTTGCCACTGATTTGGGTAATTGGATATGACTTTTTCTTTGTTATTGCTATAAAATCTGATAAAAATGTACTCTGACTTTTGATTACTATTGATTGGCTCATTATTTCGTTCATATATTATATATTGTCACTAAAGAAAATAATACTCTTCAACATAATTCGAATGGTATCGTACATATACGTACATAAAAATATTAAAAAATAATATAATATTATTCAATTAATGGGGCGAATATATTATTTTTAGATTCAGGGCCCAGTGACAAGCGAGTGACTATTCAAAAAATCAAAGAATTAATGGGTAAAGGTCATAACTCTGAAGCCCTTAAATTACTTGAACAATTTGATAAAAAAAATTATGAAGCACAGCTTCTGAAAAGTAGAATTTTACTACAGAACGATGAAATTGACGAAGCATATAGTTTAGCGAATCAAATTTTAGAGGAAAGTAAAAATCATCAACAAAACGTACACGAATATGCAGCAATAGCTCTTTGCAGTACCTGTTTAATTTATCCGGACCTAAAGTCTCAATTTCTTGAGGTTCAAATAATGGTTTCTGAAGCAGAAAAATTACTGGGAAGGATGAGTAATAAAGAAAAAGAACGTATTCAGGAATATTCAGGAATTTTATTAATAAACAAAGGAATGATCGAATCAAATACATATTCTTTTGGGGATTACAATAGGGACCTTGAATTTGAAGGTAACTTAAACCTTGCTCTAAATTATTTGGAACAGGGAGTTGAATCAGCAGAACTAAATAATGACACGTTTGAAATTACCCGGGCTTTTATGGGAATAGGTTCTATCTTTCAAAAAAAGGGCGATTTTGAAAAAGCAATGACCTATTTTCAAAAGGGTTTAAGCATAAGTAAAGAATTTGCTTATAACAATAGTCTAGTCTCTGCGTATTCATATATCGGTGATAATTATCTTCTTCAGGGTGACCTGGATAAAAGCTTGGATACCTACCAGAAATGTTTGAAAATCACAGAAAAATATCATTTCAAGAAATCAACAGTGGCTATACAAAGAATTTTAGGAAGAATTTATTTTGTCAAAAGTAACTTTGATCAATCTTTGAATTATTTTGAAAATAGTTTAGCACTTGCAGAAGAATATAATTATGCGGGTGAAATCTCATGCAATCTTTTTAATTTAACTTTAGTCTGTTTAGAGATTAATTCTAGGGATCAAGCAATTAAACATGCTCAGACCCTTGGAGAATGTAGCAAAAACAATACTCGGGGAATTATCAATTTAAGAAGTGAGTTAGCTAACGCTCTAGTTTTGAAACATGGTAAAAGGGCGAGTGATAAGGTCGATGCTCAAAGAATATTAGTTAAGATTATTGATGAAAAAAGCGACGACGTTAACTTGTCTGTTTTCTCTATGTTAAATCTCTGTACGATACAGGAATTAACCGTTTTTGCAATGCTTAACCTATGTAGCCTATTATTAGATGAATTGGAAAACTACGGAGAAGAAGAAGTCTTAGAAGAAGCGGAGAAATTATCAAACCAAATTTATGAAATTGCTCAAAGTCAAAAATCCTATTCTCTTGTAGTTCAAGCTATACTCCTCCATATGAAATTTTCAATGATAAAGGGAGATTTTTCAAAAGCTGAAAAGCTTTTAGAGCAGGGATATTTCATAGCACAGGAGCAAGGACTTAATGAATTGATAAATCTAGTGACTGAAGAAAGAGAATACTTTACTCGGGAAATAAATCGAATATCAAAGCTCGCTGAGCAAAGTTCTACTATGAATGAATGGATTGAGCAAACCCGTTTGAAGGAATATCTAGAAACAATGTTGAAAGTAAAAGAAAATTAATAAGGGATATATTTATAGAGGATCCTTTAATAAAAAATATTAAAGATTACAACTAAAAATTTTACTCATGGAAAAAAATGAGAATATAATCCAAGAAATCTTACAAGATATTAAAATGGCAAAGAGTCTTGATGATTGGACCCATATCAATTCTAAACAAACAAAAAAGAGATTGACTTGGTTTTCGAACAATATCGATAATTTAAACTTATCAGGCTCTGATGTTCGAAAGGCTTATACTCTGCTATTGATAGAATATTTAGCTATACCACCAGAAGAAGTTCCAGTAATTGAAGAAGATGAAAAGAAGATAATTTGGAGGTCATTTAATAATTGTCCAGTAATTGAAGCATGTAGGATAGGTAAATTTGATACAAGAGAGATTTGCAGCAAAGGATATGAAAAATCAGTACAAGAATTGATTATGAAAATCAATCCGAAATTACATTTTTCTCGTAATTACGATAAGGTTAGACCTCATTCAGATTATTGTGAGGAAAGTATTAAATTAATTTAGCAACTAATCCGCTGCAAGATATGTCGAAATGAAAAATAGAATTAAAGTGTATCATCAAGATCATATTTTCTTTCCCGTTATGATTACATACGACCCATACCCGAATTCTACGAATTCCTTAATTTTATCAACATACTTGTTGACTTGTTTAAAATCAACTGTTCTTAAATCAATATTTTTCAACTCTTTTCTTTTCAGATTCTTAGCAATTTGAAGTGCGAATAGCTTTTTCTTCAATGATTTATACAAGTCTGTAATTGCATCGCTTTTGTCTTGAACTGTTAAAGAGTTAAAATTATTGATTTTTAATAAATGAAGATACTGTCTGCTGGATTGAGCATCAGAAATGCAGGCAACTCGGTAAATCATTTCTTTCATTTCATACGGTAATTTCTTTTCCAATGTAATATCCGAAAACCCTACGGATCCTCCAGGTTTTAATACCCGGTATACTTCTTGGATGACTGTATTTTTTTCCGTGAAGATGCAAAATGAACATTCTGAAATTATAGCATCAAAGGATTCATTGGGGAAGGGAAGTTTTTGGGCATTAGCTACTTGAAAGGAGAGCTTTGCTGTTAAATCAAATTGAAATGCTTTTTGATTTGCGATTGCAACATTTTTACTGCTTAAATCAATACCGACCACTTGGCATCCAAACTCTCTTGATAATACAAGTGCTGAAGTTCCCTTGCCACAGGCTAAGTCTAACACTTTGGTATGTGGATTTAAGCCCACGATACTTCCTAGTTCTTTGGTTAATTCTACTCCACCAGGATGATAACTTTCTCCTAAGAAGAAGGTAAGGAGATCATCCTCATAAAATCTTGTGCAGCACTGTTCGTAATCTGCAATATCAAGTAAGGAATTAACAGTTGTTTTCATTCAATCTCTCACTCAAAGCACATCAAGCTGTATTTTCATATCTTCAGATTGGTAACCCTGTCTGTAAATGGCATTATAAGCACAAAACGGAATCAACTTATTGTCTTCAGTTACCTGATGTACACAGCATTTCATAATCCGTCTAACGTCAAAGTCCCAGGAGTTCATGAATGGTTTTATTGTAATCATTTTCAAATTTTCTAAATAGTGAGTCAGTGAATCTTGGATCTCGTTTAAGTTGAATTCAATCCCACATGCATTGCAAAATCCTTCAGCCATCTCATGACTTCCTGAAACAGTTGAAAAGGAGAATATAGATTGCAACGCATCCAATACTTCCTTATCTAAATCCGGTAAGACAGTATTACGAAAGAAATCCAAGTAATCCTCTACATCCACTAATCGTGATAATGTAGTGAATTCTTTAGTTTTCGGATCCCGGTAAGAAAATGTTGCTGCAGAGCAATGTGGGTAGGGACAGGGGATGGGAAAGAAGTCCGATTGCTCGTACATATTCTCTGTTTGCTCTGCTATAGCCTTAATCACATCTGGCATGGTTGTATGGTCCATGGGGTCGTAATCGGTAAATCGCCCCTCTGCAAAGAATGGTTGTATGGTTAATCCTGTTATCCCCGGAGTTTCATGCATGAAGTTGACCACTTTTCCAATTTCATGATCGTTGACTCCTTTCTTGACTGTCATAACCAAATTTATGAGGGTATTATATTTCTTTAGGTTCTCAATGGCTTGCAACTTCTTGTCCAATAAATCTGGGTCATTTCGAATGATTTCATGAGTATTGCGATCAAAACCATCAAACTGCAAGTAGACTGTAACGTCCTTTCCGGTAGCTGCTACCGCTTGGCAAAATTTTTCACTTTTGGCAAATTTAAGTCCATTGGAGTTGATAATAATTTTATTGACATTTGCTTCTTGCAGCAGTTCTAAAATTTGAAGAAATTCTGGATGGACGGTAGGCTCTCCACCTGAAATCATCACCACATTAGCTACTCCTTCCGAACGTTCTAATGTATTAATCATACTCCTGATGTCATCCAAGCTCTTATGATGCAATCCTTTCGCTGGTGCTGAGGATGCATAACACACACTGCACTTCATATTGCAGAGTTCAGTAATTTCAATAATTGCAAGACAGGTGTGTTGCTTGTGTTCTGGGCAGAGTCCACAATCTTCTGGACATCCTTTTGATACCGTAGTTTGAAATTCGAGGGGTATATCACCTGGTTTATTGTATCTTTCGAAATCCCGATACATCTCGTAATCAGAAAAAATGAGGGCTTCAAACCAACCATGAACAGGGCATCGTTTTCGCATATAGACCTTGTTTTCTCGGACTAAAACCTCTGCGTCAATAGTTCCTTTACACTCAGGACAAATGCTTCTGGTTAGGTTTATGAAAATGGAATCTCTTACCTTTAGTTTTTGTACATCTTTCTCTGCTACTTTGGAAACGGTTGCCATAAGTGAGATATATCTTCACTCAAAATAAAGCTATAGTAATAATAAGTAAACCATCAATGTAAAGGTAACCTCGATATCAAAGATATCAGATATTTAATATTTCCCAAAATTTTCCCATACTGTAATTCCTTAAAGATTTAGAATCTCATTCTTGATACGAAGACGATCAATTTTACCTATTCTAGTAACTGGTGGGTTTTTTGAATCGATTTGATAAAACAGAACTTTTTTGGGCACTTTATAATCGGCTAACTCTTTCTTACATAATTCAATTACATCTTTTTCTAAAATTGTTGCTCCTTCTTTTGGTGTAATTGCCAACCATACCACCTCTCCATACATCTCATCAGGAATTGCAAGACCAGCAGCCATTTCCAGTTCAAAATTCTGAAACACAACATCTTCTATCTCTTGAGGAAGCACTGTGTAGGTACCAACTCGAATGACTTCCTTTATTCTACCAGTTAACCACAACCCTCCATTGCTATCTAATTTACCAAGATCGCCCGTTTTGAAATATCCATTATCGTCAAAGCTCTTCTGGTTTTCCATTATATTTCTGAAATAGCCTTTTGTAACCAAATCACCTTTAACGATCACCTCCCCCACTTCACCAACTTGTGCTTTCTTGCCCTCTAAAGTTATTATTACTAATTCCATTCCGGTTAGGGGCTTACCTACGTAACCCTGTGAAATTTTGTTATAATCCACATCGGGTTCCGTAAAAGTTACTTCTGGTCCCATTTCGGTAGAACCATAGCCATTAATAATCGTTTTGCAAATTTTTTGTTGCATCAATTCCATAAATTCTTGGTTAACAATTTCTCCACTAATTAGTGCAAGTTTTAACCCTGATATATCAAATGAGTTGAATTGATCATGGCTCATCATAATCCTATACATTGTTGGAGCTCCTAGGTAAAAAGGAATTCTTTCATCCTGAAATGTCTTTAAAGTCATTGTAGATGACCATCGATCGTGAAGTATGATTTCATGACCTCCTACTACACCCACACCAAGAATCTCTACTGCCCCTCCCACATGACTAACGGGTAAGTTTGCCAGCATTTTAGTGCGCCCCTCCACTCCCTTAGACAAAAGCACTTTACGGATCACTTCATCTTCAAGTACGCACATTCGAATAATATTTTTATTAGAAAGTAGTACAGCCTTTGGAAATCCGGTTGTTCCCCCAGTCCATATTATTAAAACGTCATCCTCTTTTGATTGAGATTTTTTTCGATTCTCGAGTTCGGTAACATTATTTAGTTCTTGGTTCAGCAACTCTTGAAAATTTAAACCATGCCTAGAATCTCCCAAAAATACAAAATTAGTATCTTGTAATAACGGGATCTCTTCTCTTAACTTTACTAGCAATGTTTCAAAATTAACCTTATCATCATCGATAAGAGAAATGACCATCTTCGGCTCTAAACTTGGGAGGAGATTTATGAAATCAGTATGTCTGTACCGAACATCCATGGGCACAGTAATCGCTCCAATTTTATTTGCTGCTACAAGTACTAGCATGAATTCCGGAATACAAGGAAGTACAGTTACAATTCGATCACCCACCTGAATACCTAAATTCAAAAAGGTCTTAGCAAGCTGCTCTGTTTGCTCTTGAAACTGTAGAGAAGTTATGATATTACCCTTATATTTCATTGTAGGAAAACTCGGATCATATTCCGACCAGTATTCCACATATTCCCAAAAATAGCTGAGTTCTGGAACCTCTATGATAATCACTTCTCGACAAATTCTGTAATTTTTGACTTGAAACCATCTTGAGAACCAAGTTTAGTAAGTTCGACCATTTCCTTTTCCAATATTGTTTCTAAATCTCCATCCATATTCTCATGTATCAACTTTTTAGCGATTTTCACTGCTTTGGGATCCATTTCTTTCCTGATTTTACTGGCAATATTACTTACGACCTGATCAAGTTCTTTCGGTTGGCAAATAAAGTTTAACAGACCAATATCATAGGCCTTTTGCGCATCAATCGTGTCTCCTAAGAACATCAACTCTTTTGCTCTTCCCAGTCCAATAATCGCACTTAACAATTTTGTGGATCCATTTGAAAACATTGTTCCAATCGATAGCTCTGGCAATTTAATCCTCGTATCTGTACTACCTACTCTTATATCCGCGGAAAGTGTAATTTCGAAACCTCCTCCTACAACCCATCCATGCAATCCTGCAATAATTACTCCAGGATGCTGGATCATTGCCCGAGTTACTTCTTGAAAGTGTTGCCCAAAAGATTGAAATTCATCAGATCTATTTTCATCCTTCAAGATTTGATAAATATATTTCAAATCAGCACCAACAGTGAAATTATCACCTTTTGCTGTGTAGATGACGCAATTATCTTTGTTTTCTGCACTTAAACGAAAAGCCTTGGCTAATTGTACTAATGTAATACTGTCAAGAGGATTATTTTTCGGACGATCAAGAACTATTTTTGGTAAATTATCATTTTCATAAGTAACATACTGTTTCAATTTATTACCTCGTTTTAATTGTAGGTTAACTGAATAGAATACTCATTTATATTTATCCAGCTAGTTACAGCGATATTTATTTTTTTTATTAAATAACTCATCTCTCTTTTGTCTAATGTTACTTGTTTCAGTTTGTTCTTCACCTTTTTCAGTATGCACAAAAAGTTGATTGCACCCTGAATATCGATTTTCTAGTCTATCAAACACTTTTGCGTATAGCTACGCCTATACGTAAATCAAACAAATAAGGATCGAGTTTGGGGTTTTAAAAAACTCATTATATTCTTCGGTTACTTCAACTGATCAATTGTTTGTTTGGAGAAATCGCTAACCGATTCATCTGCATCTGATGCAAATGATTCTAATTCTTTAATTACCTGAGTTTTGTATGAATTGTCACGTCGAACTAGGCCAGCAAGACAAAGTATCGCGGATAATTTTACTCCTGAAACCTGACTGGTTTTAAATGATGCTAATGTTTCTAGGGTCAATTTTAGGACATCAGTTTTGAATGCACCCTGGTTCTCCAGCCATTCTTCTGGGTTCGGTCCAAATAGGGCTTCTTGAACAAATGCAGCAGACCACTCTGCCTGAGGTGAAATTGATTCTGTTGTTTCTTCATCAACCATTTCAGGTTCTTCTGCCTGATACTCATCTCCCCTTTCAGCAGGATCTGGAATATCGGGTTCAAGTTCTGCATCACCAATAGTTGCAATAGACCCAGACTGTGATTGGTCTTGAATAAACTCCTCCATCCATGCAGGCCGTGTTGTTTCTGGTACTGTTTCATCTTCACTTACTGGTCTTGCAAAAAATGCTTCATCGGGACGCTTCTCTGCCCCTTTGTTATGGCATTCTTCGCATGTGAACCTGACAAGTATCGCGTCATTTTCGAATTTACTCTCAAGCCAATTCGCTGTCTTTTGTTGACAAATTTCACAGACATCAAAACTTATCGAATCCTTACCTTTGATTAATGGTCTTCCATAAAATAAGTCATCACTCATTTCATCCACACTGTTAATTTATTTTATTCATTAATATAAGAAAAAGATTGTGTATAAGAAAGTGTCTAGTAAACAATAAAATGTAAATTTAACGTATTTTTTTATTTAAAACATCATCCAATCTTGAGATAGCGGTGGTCGTAATCCCAATTTAACCTCGATGCGATTTACTAGATTCATATCTTGATCATCACAAATATTTGAAAATTTATTTTTTCTCTCTAAAATCTCTTTATACAATTTGAAGATCTCTATCTGAGCTGCTTCCATATCATCTTGGGCGATTTCCATTAACATTCGAGTGTAATCTGAGTTTTTTATGCCCTCACCTTCAATATTATTCAACTTTAGATCAATAAATATTGTATCAAGTGGTAGATACAATTTTTTGTGGGATCGAAATTTTCTAGGGAGTTCATCAACCCCAACAATATTTTCATTTCCGTCTAATTCAGTACAACCGGAGGTAATTCTGTTATATTTAAAGCTTAGACTGGGAATTAATGTAAGTAAGAATGCAATAAATTTCAATCTTTCTTCTGTATTCGAGTGAACAATTATCAAATTATCCCCAGATAATAACGAATACAATATGGCAGATCCCTTTTCATTACCAAAATGCCGGGCGATATTAAATACCCAATTTTGATCATAT
This sequence comes from uncultured archaeon, assembly GCA_964600735.1. GTDB lineage: Archaea > Asgardarchaeota > Heimdallarchaeia > Heimdallarchaeales > Kariarchaeaceae > LC-2. Next base: position 2,432 of record CAZRLL010000015.1, on the reverse strand, counting down.
TTAATATTTAATCTGAAGAAATCATTAACCTTGGCTATATTTGGGATATCATCCAATTTTAATGGGGGTAGGAAAGAAGAAGGTGTGACATCATCAAACGGAGTGAGAAATGTAGAAATACGGGCTGTTGATTCATTTTCCATCCAGTAATATCCAGCACCGATCATATCCCCATATGTTGCGATTCTTATACTTCCCTTCGGACTTGCCCCCTGAGGTGTAAATGAATTCAAAATTGACACTGCTTGTTTTTTGGACAAAATACTAGAGCTTTTTATTTTAGTATAACCATTACTTCTGGTAAAAAGAGAAGACAAGAAATTGTATCTGGGCCTTCTCATATTCATTGTCATGATATACCAATAGTTTATTCTACAATAATTAAACACCTTATTATTTGCTAGTAGTGTAATCACTTTGTAGATCTTATAATTGTTAATACATCTTCATCTTCTAAGTGATGATTCAGCGAAACTCTTTGTCCATGATGTTTTACCGATGTGCCCCAAACTCTAGCAAATCTAAATTCACTTCTAAAATTACGATGCAATTTGTCACAAACATCTCCGATTGTTGATCCCGAGCGTATAATTAAAGGTTCCTCATAGTCTGTTTCCCCACCATGTGGTCTCATAAATATTCTTATCAGGCTTAATTTCTCCATGATTAAAAATCTAAGTTCGTCGATACCTTGATTTGCCTCTGCAGAAATAGGGATTGCTTCAGGCATAATCCTTAGAACATCCTCAAGCTCATCATGGTCCAATAAATCGATCTTGTTCAAGATAAATATTGCAGGAATATATACGCGATTTCCTTCTAATGTATCTATTAATTCTTCTAGAGTGATATCACTTCGAATTGTCACATCAGCATTAATCAACTTGTATTCTTTGAGTACTATTTTTATAGTACTTTCATCAATATGACTCAAGTTCTTAAGAGTAGCAATACCAATTCCGCCTTTCATTGTTTTCATTATAACAATATCCGGTTTTATACTATTAATCCTGATCCCGACGTAAAATAACTCATTTAATATCACATTTATGTGATTTTTTGCATCAAAAACATCTAATATAATTAACAGGAGATCTGCGCTTCTAGACACAGACAATACTCTTTTACCCCTACCCTTTCCTTTCGCTGCTCCAGATATTATTCCTGGTAAATCAATTATTTGGACTGTTGCTCCTTCATAATGCATTGTTCCAGGTATTGCATCTAGAGTAGTAAAATCATAACTGCCAATTTCTGAAATATCTTGACCAATTAATTGATTTAATAGGGTGGATTTACCCACCGAAGGAAGACCAATCAGGGCAACACTACTATCTCCGGATTTTTTTACATCATACCCTTCTCCGCTTTTTCCGCTGGATCCAAGAATTTTTTCTTGCTGTATTCTTTTTAATTTTGCTATTTTAGCTTTTAATCTACCAACATGACCCTCTGTTGACTTATTTATCTTTGTACGTCGAATTTCATCTTCAAGGGTTTGAATTTGATCTTCATAGGTACTCATTCTTGTCACCGGGAAATAAAAACGGGTGGTTCTTTAACGCATCTAACTAATTGAGAGTATTATAATTATTGTTATGACAATTAAAATATTAACGATTAGATAAATACAAAGCTTTCTTAATTAATCTAATAATTAGACGGGATAAAATGAGAAAAATTGAAAACACACCGTTTTATTTAGCTATAATTTTGAATTAAATTTGAAGAGGTGATTTATTGAGAAAAAAACCCCTTGACGTAAGGTCTTACTACGATCAATACGCACCTAGGTATGATAATTTCTACGAAAAAATACAAATTCAAAAATTTTCTTGGTGCAAAGAATATTTCAACATAGATGATACAGGTTGGTTTGTTGATCTTGGAGGGGGCACAGGAAATTTATCCAAATGGCTGAATTACGCATTTGTTACTCTTGATATTTCATTTAATATGTTATTAGAAGGATTAACAAAAGACAGACGATTTTTTGGTATTGCATGTGACATCAGCAAAATACCAATTCGAAATTCTTCTGTTCGTTTAATCCTTTCATTCACTTCTATTCAGAATTTAGAGGTTCCAATATCAATGTTAACAGAAGTAAAAAGAATAATGAAAAATAAATGCACTGGAGTAATTACAGCATTAGCTAAAGTTACATCATTGGTTAATTTAGTTCAATGGGCAAAGGCTGTGCAATTAGAAACCATAGCAATTACTTTACCATTAGAGGATGTGGGTATTGCTTTTAAAAATGAGGATCAATAACATCCTCAACTTCCTCTGGTTCGAAATCGTTATAATCCTTCTTTGATTCAATTAGAGCTATTTCCCTCTCATACTGGTAATTCTCAATTTCCAAATTTATGCTTGATGCACGCTCTTCTGCCTTTCGAAGCTCATATTGGATTTGATAATCATTTAAG
>CAZRLL010000014.1:0-32266 GCA_964600735.1 uncultured archaeon | reverse complement strand
TCATTTGTTATATTTAAATTATTTATACTTTCAACCATCATTTCTAAACTACCAATTTGATGCGGGTAGTCACTACCAGCAACTAAATGATCCACTCCGGCAAAGTCTAGTGCAAGTTGCAATGCATTTGGATCAAAATTCACAGTATCGTAATAAAATCGTTTTAAGTACTCACTGGGTGGTTTATTGATGTTTTTTCGGCATTCAGCAAAAGCGTGATAACCTCTATCCAGTCGTTCGGCAAGATAAGGAATAGTTCCTCCAAGATGAGCAAGAACCCATTTAATCTTGGGATATTTTTCCACAACACCACTGAAAACAAGTTTAGCTGCAGCTAATGTAGTATCAAAAGTGAAGCCCAACAAAGGCATAAGCCAATAATCAACCATTGCTTCCACACCTTTTGGAAAATTCGGATGAATGTAAAAAACTAGATCGCCAAGTTCTTCAGCTTTCTCATACAAAGGCCAATATTCCTCATCACATAGGTCTTTTTGATTGACATTACTAAATACCATTACTCCATTAAAACCTAATTCAGTAACTACTCGTTCGAGTTCTGTTACAGATGAGCTTGGATTATTTAGAGGAAGGGTCGCTAATGCTGAAAAATGATCTTCTCGCTCATTAATTATCTTAGCAAACTCATTATTCACCAATTGGGCATGTTCAACTGCTCTCTTTGGGGTTTCTATATGGGTACCTGGTGTGGTGAATGTAAGAATTTGCTGTTTGATGCCGTGTTCATTCAATATTTTTTCACGTAAATCAATATCTCGATGGCCTGGAACTACAATATTGTAATCTCCAGGATAATGTAGTAAAGGATTGCTATCATTATCAAAGGTAATTTTAATATTACTTGGACCACGTTGAATTTCTCTAAGGTATTCGGGGGGATAAAAGTGGTTGTGAAAATCAACAATGTACATGATTTTGTATCCTTACACACTATTAAACCATCAAATCCATAAAAATTTTATTACTTACCAATGGGCTATCTTAGTTTAAGGAGTTAATACGGATCTATTTATTCTTATTTACTTGATTTCATTTTTCTTGAGATAATTCCAAAAAATAACAATCCAGAAATTAAAGAGATAAGGTGAATTGGTAATTCTAATGTATCATCAGAACTCGAAATATCTTGAAGATTTGTATAACTAATATGATCATGGACATATTGTGATGGGTTTACAATATCGATTTGGAACACAAAATCGTCAAAACCTTCTTCACCTAAGGAAGTAAGCAAAGCCATTCCTGAATAAGTGACAACCATTATAGTAACTTCTTCCAGAGGGTACGCGTCGATCTCAGCGTAGGTTCCTGATCTAAGGGAAAATAATGGGAAATTAACTACAGTAGATACTCCGCTATTGAATTCGTCAACCCAGATGGAAGTACTATAGGTAGTATTTTGCATCCAATGTTCAATCATATTCATATCAAAGCCGGGTCCTGCGAATAAACTTATATTTTGTCCTAAAAGACTATCCAGTGCATCATAACCCCTTTGAAACATAACCGATACTCCATACTGTTCTGGATAACTTTCTGCGACAACAATTTGTGAGCTTACAGGCCAGATATAATCGTCATAGTCAATTGACAGAATTTTTTGCTCATATGCTTGTAATAGCAGGATCATTTTGATCCATCCAGTTGCTACATCAAAGGTTTGAGGGATCTGTCGAACTGCAATTGTGTTAGACTGTTCCAACCGGGTAAATGATAAGATAATGAATGGATCATCTTCATCAATTTCAAGATTGTAAAAATCACCATCAGAAGCAGCACTTTCTAAGGCATTATAGTTAAAGTAGTTTACATCAGAGCTTAATCCATCATATTCGGGATTATCAGAGCTTTATGCATAACTTTGTGCTGTCATTGTGAGGTTGAACCATGATTCTAATGTGGAATCATAATAATCAAACTGTACCTCATATGAGACAGGATTGAACTGGGCAGAACTCATTATAGAACCCAAGAAAATTAAACTAAGAATGATTCCAGATTTTTTCATAATATTATAATCCCTTTAACCAAAATAAAATCTCTTGTGCGTTTCTAGCACAACGTACTAAAGGTCAAGTACATAGTTAGATAAAATTTTGCTTACATCATAATTGAAGGATAGTACAATCAATTTCCTTTTTGTTATTTCATCCACATTTGCATTTCGTCTTTTTTCGAACTTTCTAATTTATCTCTTTAATGGATATTCTTTCTTTAATTGAGTGTAAAACTCATCCCCACATAGCCAATAAAATTCTGGTATTCCCTCTACTTTGATCTCATCATCAATTATAGTCGTCGGGTGAACCGTGATCCCATATTCTTGTATCTTTTTTCTAACCGACTCTGAATTATTATGGAACTCAACAACCTCAAGGGTACAGCCGGCACACTTTCCAACTTCTACATTATCTATATGGCTAAGGCATTCAGAACAACCATCAGAGAAGACCTGGATATATTTCCCCTTTTTTTGTGAATTTCTGTTTGGCAGATTATTCATATTTCTAGAAATGTTTGACAAGTAAATAAATTTAATCAAATAAGAAAAAATATTCAAAATAAGTGTCGAGAGGGGGTCTCGAACCCCCGACCTTTAGATTGCTCCTCGGCTAGATCTAGCCATTTTCGATAGATTATGAGTCTAACGCTCTAACCAACTGAGCTACCTCGACTTGTATTTTTGTTAAGAGACTAATTCAGTACCCTTCCCAACAACAATTTTTGCTGGACTTGGAATTTTAGAAATGGCTTTTCTTAAGCATAAAACAGCATTTTTATAATTTTTCGCTTCAATCGCGACAGAAAGAACTTCTGAATTGGGTTTAACACGAGCTGCTCGATCTGTTGGTTTCCCGAATGATTTTCTCATTCCATCTTGCATTCTATCTGCTCCTGCAAAAGCCATCATTTTATTTTCCCTGAGCACATGATGGGGGTGCACACGAATACGAAAATGATAATCATCTCTGGTCATATATTTCTGTAAAGCTCGATTAACGGTTTGACGTGCTGCCTCAAGTGCAATATGACGGATCTGACATGCCTCTAAAACCACTAGATGAATTTCAACGGGAAAATCTTTAGAATTATTCCCCATGTCAAACAAAACAATTTGGCTATCTGGTACACCTCGAACATATTTTTTAGTTCGCGTGTTGGCAGGACCTGCGATTTTAGTATAACAGTGTGCTGGACGTTTTCCCATGATAATCACCTATCTTGCGGAATATGCTATTCTCTCCAATTCCTGCTTTTTCCTTACTCCAGTTGAACTTAATTCATTTTTAGAAGCTGAAATTAATTCATCAGCAATAACTTCAGCAAATGATTTTAAAGTTGAAAATGATGTACTATTGATACCTTCAGTTAAAAACCGTAATGAAAGATCCACCCGACGGAGAGGTGCCACATCTACTGCTTGATGCTGTGCGACACCACCATAGGACATTCGGGTCGTTTCCTCACGAGGTGCTGCATTTGTAACAGCATCCACTAGAATTTGCACAGGATTGGTGTTAGTTTTCATATTAATCAATTCAAATGAGGATTCGATAGCAGTCATAACCAGCATTTTTTTTCCTGCATTTTTACCCGGGCGCATTAATTTATTAGTAAACCTTTCTACAATATTTACCTTATTCTTACTAAATCTTTGCGAGCTATGCCGTCCACCTGAATGAGGCATGATTATTGGTCTTAGATTTATGTACTTTTGTAGACCTAAATCATTGATTTGAACTTCATTCATAGACCACTTTTCGAATAATAAGAGATCTTCCATCCTATATGCCTCTAACATATTCAGCAATGAATACGCGATTAAAAAGTAATGCTGTATGGATCGCGTTAAAAGATGAAGAAAATATCTTGTAGTCAATTATCAAATATTGAATAAAAATAGCATGAAGTACATGAATTCAATTGAATGATTAAATTTATTAGATAATTATAATTTTTTCTTTACTACAGACATTACAACGCCAACAGCAACTGTTTGGCCCATGTCTCTCACAGCAAATCTTCCAAGTTGTGGAAATTCTTTGTAAGATTCAATAACAAAGTCTTTTACGGGTTTTAAAACAACTGTAGCTCGGTCTCCATTTTTTAGGGTTGTTGGATTGGCAACTTTCATCCTTTTGCCACCCTTACCTACTGTGATTTTATCCTTGATTTCTACGAAAGTACATGCAACCTGTGAAGTGCCACAGTGAATTACCGGGGTATAACCAACCGGAATTACTGTTGGGTGTCTGATCACGATTACTGTGGCAGTAAAGGTTTCTGCGATAGTTGGCGGCGCATCTTCTAAACCTACAACATCCCCTCGTCGGACTTCTGTTCGGGCCATTCCTTTGATCGCAAATCCAATGTTATCACCGGGTTCTGCAATAGGAATATCTTCATAATGCATCTGAATTGTATTCACAACTCCTAATTTACCAGTTGGTTGGAAAATGATTTTATCACCAGGCTTCATAACTCCAGTTTCAACCCTGCCACTTGGTACAGTTCCAATGCCTTGAATGGAATATACATCCTGAATTGGTAACCGCAATGGTTTATCAGTTGGCTTATCAGGAACAACTAGCGTGTCAAATGCTGCTAGGAGTGTTAAACCATCATACCAAGACATCTTATCGGATTTATCCTTTAAATTGTCACCTTCTAGTCCAGAAACTGGTATGAAATGAATCTTTTCTAAATCCCAAGACATAGTCTCTTCTTCAGTTAGCAACCTTGCAGTTTCGTCTTTTACTTCATTGAAACGGTCCTCAGAATAATCAACAGTATCCATTTTATTTACTACAACAACTAATTGATTAACACCAAGTGTCTTTGCTAACAATGCATGTTCACGTGTTTGTCCCATTTCGCTTATTCCGGCCTCAAAGCCACCTTTTTCTGCACTCACAACTAATAAAGCTGCATCAGCTTGAGAGGTTCCGGTTATCATATTTTTAACGAAATCTCGGTGGCCTGGGGCGTCAATAATAGTAAAATCGTATTTTTGGGTACTAAACTTGAAGAAAGCAATATCGATGGTAACACCACGTTCTCGCTCTTCTTTTAATTTGTCAAGAACCCAAGCAAACTTCCAACTAGCTCGACCCATACTTTCAGATTCTTTTGCAAATTTTGCAATTTCTCGCTCATCAACAGCACCGGTAAGATACAGAAGATGTCCTGTCATTGTGGATTTACCATGGTCTACATGTCCAATAATGACAAGATTTAGGTGAGGTTTTCCTTTTTTACTCATTTTTGAAATATCCCCAGAATGTCTATATACAGTATTAAAAAATTTGTAAGTATTTTTAAAACTGTGTTTTTGAAACCGGGTATTTTCTGATTTGGTCTACTAATTAGTATAATTAAAAAAATTTAACAATTTAAGGAAAATCAAATCAATTAAAATTGTTATTTTTGTAATAATTAACAATCATATAACTTTAATCCTGTTCTATGTGATTAATAATAAGTGAGAAATGATAGACCAATAATTGAATTACCCCGTTTGATAGATGTTAGATACAATGCTTTTGAACACATACCAAATACAATTGAAAAATTGAAGCTTGATGGACCTGCGGTTCTAATTGCTGATTTGCAAACAATGAAAATAGCTGGAAATCGAATTATGGAGATTTTAGATAAAAATTATCAAATCAGCCCTATATTGATCAAAAAAGCAACTCTAAATGAGGCAAAAAAAGTGATTGAGTATTATCAAGAAACAGCTGCAAATTTTGCCATTGCTGTTGGAGGGGGAAGCGTTATTGATATAACCAAATTTTCGAGTTTTGAACATAAAATTCCTTTCATTTCGGTTCCCACGGTTGCTTCTCATGATGGAATTGCAAGTGCTCGGGCGTCTCTATCAGATTCGAATAAAAGGCATTCTCTTGAAGCACACAGCCCATTCGCAGTAATTGGTGATGTAGAAACATTATCAAAGGCACCCAAGAGATTTTCAATTTCTGGATGCGGTGACATCATTTCAAACATAACAGCGGTTTTAGATTGGGAATTATCAAATAGAATTACAGGAGAACATGTAAGTCAGTATGCAATTGCATTATCTAGAATGACTGCAAAAACGTTGATGGCATCGAAAGATATTATATTGAAAGACCCTATTGAGGCTACCGATACAGTATTGAAAGGATTGATCACGAGTTCAATGGCAATGTGCATCGCTGGTTCGTCTCGTCCTGCTTCAGGGGCAGAACATATGATTTCACATGTACTTGATGAAACTGCAAAAACCCCAGGATTACATGGGGAACAGTGTGGGATTGGTTCAATCATTTCAATGTACTTTCATGGTGGAAATTGGCAGGAGATTAAAAATACCTTAGAAGTTATTGGTGCTCCCACTTCAGCGACTCAGATAAATATTTCATCTGAAGAATTCATTCACGCGATAACTACTGCAAATAATGTAAGGAAAGATCGTTTCACAATTTTAAGTTCTGGAATATCTAAAGAAGCATCAGAAAAGGCACTCGTCGAAACTGGTATAATAAACTAACTGAAATTCAATATTTAATTGGAATTACTCGTTATAGATTGAAGTGTTCAATATATTCTATTCCATCATAACCTGGAACAATTTCACTTATGTCATTTGCAGCTTCAGCTTTAGCAAATTGCACAAATTCAAAAAATCTTGCCGAATCTGGTATATAAACTTTTATTGTTTTCTCCTCAATTATAACTTCAAGACCCTCTAAATTGGCACCTGGTAAGCGTCGCTTAATTAAGGCAGCAATTTGATTTTTATCCCCCGTAATTAAATTATGAATTTTGATATTATATTCAATGTCTTTTCCCGCGAGTATATGATTATAATCCATCCGAACCCTACCTGAGCTAACTGACAATACAGTACCAGTTTGCATTCCAAGTTGGATTCGATCTCCGATCGATGGATTAATGTTCATTTTTTGAAATTCTCGCCTAGCTACCAGTTTTATCTTAGATGGATCTTTAGGACCATAAGCTTCCTGACAAGGAACATTCACCTTAAATTTATCTCCCACATTAGCTTTCTCTAGAACATTTTCTAATCCAATTGGAACCCATCCCTTTCCAAGAACAATTAACATAGGTTCATAATATTTATTTGGCTTATACAATGATTCTTCTTTCGCAATTGATTCAATTGTTGTATCAAAAATCATAACACCATCTTCATCTGCTATTTTTGCAGTATAATCAATTTTAAGCATTGAACCAGGATCAATCATAAATTATTCTATTCCAATTAATTGAAAACATCCAAATTTTTTAACACTTACTATGGGTACTTATGAGAACTGCCTTCAACATAAAAAATAAAATTTATTATTATTTGCGAATAAAAAAATTCATCGCGATTAATGAAATCTACCATTATCTGATAATGGATAAATCAACCTAATATATCTCAATTAAAAACCTCAACAATAATGAAGATTATTCTGGCGATTACTGGAGCTTCTGGAATTCAGTATGGGTTAAAATCACTTGAAACTCTTGTGAAATTAAAACATGAGGTGCATCTGGTTGTATCAGATGGTGCAAAAAAAGTCATGCAAATTGAGTATACTGGAGATTATAATGCATTACTAGACCTTGCACATTATAATTATGATCTCAAGGATATTGGTGCATCAATTGCATCCGGGACCCACAAAAATGATGGCATGATTATATCGCCATGTTCAATGAAAACCTTAGCCGCGATTTCATCAGGATATACTCAAAATCTTATTCAACGCTGTGCAGATTGTATTTTGAAAGAAGAACGAAAATTGGTCTTGATTTTAAGAGAAACCCCTTTGAGCACAATTCATATCAGAAATATGTTGACTGCAAAAAATGCTGGCGCGACAATATTACCCGCATCCCCTGGATTTTATTATAAACCGAAAACTATTGATGATATTATTAATTTCATTGTTGGAAAGACTTTGAATATTTTTGGGATTGAACATAGTCTTTTTCAACCATGGGATCCCAAAAAGTCTAAAGCTTGAATTAAATATCTCTCAGGTATAAATCAATTAATTCCCGAAAGACATCTAAACCGATATTTAATTCTGTATTCAGATGAACTGATCCATAAACCAGTTTGTTCTTCTTTTTTGATAGAATCATAGCAAGCGCATTAGCAAATTGATTATTATTACCAGTAAATATCGGAAATGTATCCACATTATCCTCAATCTGATATGCCATCGTCATTGATCCGAGTCTTGGAATATCATTATAAATAGAGGCAAATATAGCATTTTTATATTCAACTAGATGAAAATACAATGTGAAATCATTTTTGTCACCGATGGTTTTTGCATAAAATTTGATTTTAGGTAAATCAGTTTGATCAACCTTTACCGAAATCTCCTTCTCGGGGTTATTCATTTCAGAGTCCATACATAACCACCTTTGCTGAACTTTTTGGTAAGAACAGCTTTTTTGGATAATTCTATTCCCGCAGCTATTACATGAGATCCACTGCTACATCCAATACATAATTCTGGGTATTTCTTACTGTCAGTAAGTACTTCTTTCGTTGTAAGTCCTTTTCCTGCATTTTTTAATATTTTAATAAGGCATTTTTCATTCTTTGTTAAATCCATATTCAATTACAAGCTTGTAAATTGGATTTTGATTAAAACATTGATTTTACTGGACTATTAATTATTCAATTATCGATTGATTTTTTGGTACTTTTTTGCTCGTATCATTAATGGCAGATATTGATACTATACGCTCATATTTTCCAATGTTAAATAGAAAAAGCGATCAAAAAGATCTAATTTATTTTGATTCTGCATGCATGGGATTGAGACCACAACCCGTAATTGATCGAATCGTGGAATATTATTCTCATTTAAGTGCTTGCGGTGGATTAGGGCGTACTAGTCATCCTCTTGCTCAAGAGGTTACCGATACGGTAATTGCTACTAGAAAAAAAATTGGCAATTGGATCAACTCAAATTCCCAGGACGAAGTTATATTTACAAAAAACACCACTGAAGGAATGAATATTGTCTTATCAGGCTATGATTTTTCTCGAGAGTGCAATATTGTCACTTCCATGATTGATCATCATTCGAGTATGTTGCCTTCATTGAAAAATGCTAAAAGACACGGAATTGATTTTAGAATTGTCAAACCTGATTTAAATGGGAGTTTTTCCATAGAAGAATTCAGCAATAAAATAGACAAAAAAACTGAACTTGTATCTTTGTCAATTGCTAGTAATGTAAGTGGTGAAATTGCTCCCATAAGAGAAATTGTTGATCTTGCACATGAAAATGATGCCCTTGTTGTCGCTGACGCCGCTCAATATGCACCCCATCGAAAAATTGATGTCAAAAAAATGGGCATTGACTTTTTATCTTTATCAATTCATAAACTCGGAGGTCCTACAGGGATGGGGATTTTATGGGGAAAATATGATCTGTTGGAGAACCTTTCTCCATTAATAGTTGGTGGAGAATCTGTTGAAGATGTATTCTTAAAAAATGATATTGTTATCCCAAAATATTTACCCGCTCCATCAAAATTTGAAGCAGGCTTGAGTAACTATGCAGGAATATACGGTACGGAAGCAATTATAGATTTTATTAATACAAATGAAAGTTTTATTTTTCAACAAGAAAAGATCCTGACTAATTATATACGAAGAATCTTTGAGGAAAGGGGGGATGTACATTATGTCGGAAATCTGGAAAGAAATGATCGATTGCCCTTGTTATCCTTCTATATTGATAATATTGTAGCACAGGATATTGCATTATTCATGAGTACTGAATTACCAAATCATCAGATTATGTTACGTGCTGGCGTTCATTGTGCTGGACCATTACATTATTTCTTGAATTTAGATCCAAGGAAGGGTGAAGGATCAGCCAGAATCTCTTTATCTTATTATAATTCAATTGAAGAGCTAAAAATTTTTGAAAATGCCCTGGATAAATTACATCAATTATTGAGGTAAATTATTTCACACGAATTAAAATTTCAGATTCGGAATTATTCAGTGCCTCCATTGCTAATCGCAATACTTCACCCAATCTCTCATCCAAACTTTTCGAGATCATCCCTCGTTCTACCATATTGGTTACTGAATTATCAACAATGCTTACAGATGTCTTTCCTTGTGCTTTTTTATATAGGTTCATACCCAAATCAAATGCACGAATTCTACCCCGGTATGCAAAATCTAAGGGAGTAATGATTCTTAATCTTTCACCAATTAGCGCATCATTTTCTTTGGAATAAAATCGATAGTGAACAGTCCAACTACCATATGAAAAAATACATTCCATTTTATCTTCCAGATTTACGGTAAAGTTGGGAAATTCTTCTACTAATGGTTGATTTAATATTTTACTCGTTATCATAACTTCGTCATTTTTGATTAAATCTCCAAGTATTAACTCTTCTTGAGTCCCGTCAAGAAAATTAAATTCTGCTTTTACATGGTTACTTATTGGATAATCACGTGATATGATCATCCTTTCCATGGTTTTGGATATTTCCATAATAGATAGTTGCTCCATGAAGTTTTGAATGAAATCTAATGCAAATCCACTAGTTATAGAATAGGCTTTAAAGTGATGATAATTTTTAATTGTTGGTATAATCGTTGATCTAATTTCATCGATATATGTTTTTGATGCATTTGCAAAAATTATTTCAGATACTTTCTCACCCTGAATTAATAGACCATTGTTTACGTTAGATGAAATTTCAATCTCTGTTTTTTGCCATTGTTCGATCATCGAATTTATTTCATTAATAACATCTTCCTCTTTTGCATACTGGGCACTGGTTCTGATAATAATTCCAAATCCACTTGGTGATACGTTTTTTCCAAAATCATGTAACTTACGTCTATCATTTCCTCGAATTTTTCTAGACACCCGAACAAAATTTGCACCTTCTTCTAGGATGACATATTTTCCACTTAGGTTGATTTCAGTTGAGCACACAGGTAACTTTTCAGGATTGGTTGTTAATTCCTTTATTTGAACTAGAAGTTTTTCACCAACATGGGTTGTAATATTGAATACTATGCCCTTAAGATCACTTCCCAAATCGAGAATAGCAAGATTTTTCCGATATATGTATCTAATAACTGTGGCAATATGAATGGCATCTTGTTGAATTGGATGACTGAAAATAATACAATCAGGTAATTTATCTCGAAGAATGTTCTCAATCTTTTCAACAGCTTCAGAATCGCCTTTTAAAATAATTCCCTCTCGTTTCTCTAAATCACTGATATGGACATTATGGGGATCCGATACCTGATCAAGACCTAATATTTCCCGCATTAGAATATTTGAAGATACGAGAGCGAAACTACCTTCATCAAGCAGCATTTTTCCCAGGGCTACATCAAAAATTGACTCAATCCGGATGAAATATTGAATCATTGCTATTATTGTTTAAAATATCTAGTGTTTATAGTAATTATTAATCAAAGCGCAAATATTGATTATCTTATTGATTTAAATTCTTCCCCAGAATCGAAGTTGAATTATTGATTATAAGGATTAAAAAAAATATTGTGTGATGGGACTCTTATCGAATCCAAATCAGAATCTGATTTTGAACTTACATAATTTGGATGCATGTTCATTATTTTTTTTAATAAAAAACCAAACCAGACTCGATACTAAGTAAAATGGGTCTGGAGGGATTTGAACCCCCGATCAATGCGATTTTTTGTCATTAATTATTATGACACCCAAACGCATCATCTTACCAAACTTGACCACAGACCCGTAATTCCTTTCGTTCTCAAAGTTTAAATACTCACCGATATGTTATACCTTTTTCATGTTTAAAGCTCTTGACCACATCTTGATCTACTCGATTATTGCAATAGATTATTCGATTATTTGTGATTTCTAGAAAGCATGTTAACAACAAAAATTGGTTAATTTTAAATTTTAACTAGATTCGATTTTATAAACTGGAAAAAGTTATTATATATTGAGAAAGCAGCAATCCATTGAGGTATGAAAAGGTTCGATATCTCCAACCTTGACTTAAATGAGTTGGCAGAATTGCTTTTACAAGGGTCTGTTATGATTTACCCAACAGATACAATAGCTGGTATAGGCTGCATTGGAACGAATCAAAAATCTGTCGAAAAAGTATATAAAATTAAGGGGAGAAATCCTGAAAAACCAGTTTCATATGCATTCTCATCAGTCAGACAAATAGAAAAGTATGCAGAAATTAGCCCAATCACTAGAAAACTATTTTCTCTTTTCCCTGGACCAATATCGCTAATTCTTCCACTCAAAAAAGATGCGCCAAAATTATTTGGATTAGATGGGAAATCAATTGGAGTGCGTATTCCTAAAGGAGAATGGTTAATTTCTCTAATAGAAATAGTAGATAGACCAATTGTAACAACTTCGTCAAATTATACGAATCAACTCCCAGCAAATACCGTCCATGAGCTAGATAAAAAAATACTCGATCAAATCGATGTACTTATACTTTGGGATGGAAGGTTATCAGGATTGGCGTCAACTGTTATTTCAGTTATGAAAGATGTAAAACTTGTTCGAGAAGGCGCAGTTACATTCTCAAAAATAATTGAGCTAGCCAGTAGATAATTGCTCGATTCTACTTACTCTATCCTGTAAGGACTTAATATTCTGTTCAAGCTGCTCAACCTTTTCAAGTAAATTATCTACTCTTGGGTCTTCCTCTGGTTCTGAAGAAACAGTGCTAACATCCTCTTTACCATCGCTAGCTAGAAGATGAGTAATTTGACCAACGATTTCTTTATGAAGCAAATCATGCTGAAAAGAATTGATTTGTAAATTTACTCTTCCAAATAAAGTTCCTATATTAGTGTGTAATGCTCTTTTTGTCATGTGGGTGACTGGTACTTCTGCTTCAGTGACATCATCTAATTTCATTCTTAGGAACCATTGTCCTTGATCACTCTCAAGAGATACAACATATCTCGATCCTCCAATTTTGGCGACATACATAATAGTTACAGAACTACTTTACATATAATATGTATTTAGCTTTTTGATTTTCATTCAGCTGTTTCAATAACTATTTTTGTAATCATTTATAACTGTGATATATATAACTCAGGTTGATAATTTTGGCTATCACTCAATCTTTAATTAAATATGATATTTCTGCGCCTAAAAGCGTTCAAAATTTACAATATATACTTGGGATTGCTGAAAAACCAACTGCTGCTAGGCGAATCGCTCAAGCATTGACGAAGAAGGCAAAAAAAGTTACATTTAAAATTACAAGAATAGAAGATAAAGATAAAATTAATTTACCTGATATTGAGGGTTATTTACTTAAAATCGAAGATAAGCAACTATTAATTATTTCGGCATTAGGACATTTATTTACTCTAATTCAAGATGGATTGGGATGGCAATATCCGGTATATGACTTTAAATGGGTTCCAACTCATTTGTCAGTAAAGAATCCAAAATATATTACTGATTTTCACCTGCGAATTGAAGCCACAATTGAAGTAATTAGGTATCTAGCAGATAATACAAACGATCACATAATAATGACCGATTATGATGAAGAGGGCGAAGTAATTGGAGCAATAATTCTATCAAAGTTAGTTGATGAGAATTCCCTTTCTAAAGCAAAAAGGATGAAATTTTCTTCTTTTGCACCTCAGGAGATAAAAAAATCTTACAGTCAAGCAACCTCCTCAAGTAACAAAACATCTGGTATCAATTTCGGGATGTATTATCGGGGATTAATGAGGCATTACTTGGACTGGCTATGGGGTATCAATTTATCAAGAGCATTAATGCTTTCATTAAAAAATAAATCGGGTCAATATTTTACATTATCTACGGGAAGAGTTCAAGGACCAACATTATCATTTGTTGCCGAGAGAATGAATGAGATTGAGACGTTTGTACCACTACCTAGTTTTAAGATTAACTGTAAAATTGGTTCATCATCCAAATTGATCAATGTTATAATAAACAGGGGCTTAATTGGTGAGGAAAAAATAGCAGAAGAAATTATCAAGAAAATCTCCAGTTCAAATGCAAAGGTAATAAAAATTTCAGAGAATAAAACTAATAAAAACCCTCCAGTACCATTTAATCTATCATCTCTTCAAAATTACGCATACCGTTACCACAAAATTACTCCATCTAGAACCCTTCGTGCAGCAGAAAATTTATATCTTTCAGCTTCCATATCCTATCCCAGAACATCAAGTGAGAAATATCCAGCAGAAATAAATCACAAAGAAATACTGACAAATATTGCCAAGCAATCAAAATATTCAAAGATTGCCCACAAAATCGCTCAAAAATCAAAGAAATTGAAGCCAAAAGAAGGAAAAACTACTGATCCCGCCCACCCATGTATTTACCCCCTTGGTGATAAACCTTCTAAAAAGACCGGGGATGAGGGGAAGATTTACAATTTAATTGTTCATCGTTATTTTACAACATTTGGAAAACCTGCTCTAATCTTGAATAGCAGAATAAATTTTGATATTGCTGGAGAGAATTTCCACATAAAAGGAAAGCGTACATTAGAATCTGGGTGGATGGAGTTAAGTGGTGGTTATCATAAAGTTGAAGATTTTGAATTACCAAAATATTCGATTAATGAAGCTGTAGAAGTAAATGAGGCAAATTATGAATTATATTTTTCTAGACCTAGTGCAAATTTTAATCAGTCAACTTTACTAAAGAAGATGGAAGAGGCTGAAATTGGGACAAAATCTACACGATCAGAGATTATCAAAAGTCTTTTTGATCGAGTATTTTTGTCTGGGGATAAGATTACAATAACTCCAATTGGAGAAACAATAAATGAAGTTCTTCAGACATATAGCTCCCAGGTATTATCCGTAGCATTATCCAGAAAATTAGAGCAGATGGGAGATTTAATTGAGAAGTCAATTAATGGAAAAGTATCTGAAGAAAATAAATTTTACCTATCAGATGCGATAGTACAAGGAATAACTTATTTGCATCAGATGCTTGAGCAAATTCAAGAGAACGAGTTACAGATTGGGAAACTTATAAGTGATAATTTAACAGAACAAAGAAAGGAATTCAGTTCAATTGGAACGTGTTTGATATGCAAAGAGGGTCAGTTAAAAATCTTACAAAGTCATAGTACCGGAAAAAGATTTATTGGGTGTTCATCGTACTTCGAGGAGAAGAAGTGTGATGCAACCTACCCTTTACCTCAGAAGGGAAGATTGGAGTTAGATGATGAAATGTGTAAGGCGGATAATTATCCACAATTAAAGGTTTTTATGGGCAGACAACCTTTAATTTATTGCATCAATCCAGACTGTCCTAAACGGGAACCAATTAACATTGGTACTTGTCTTAAATGTAACGAAGGCCAACTACAAGTCCTTTACAACCTTGGGACAGGGAAACGTTTCATAGGTTGCACTGGTTATAATAAAGAAAATGCCTGTGACGCTACATATCCATTACCTCAAAAAGGAGAATTGGATATTGGTTTTAATCCTTGTGACAATGATGGTTTTCCTCGATTAAAATTAGTTAACAAAAAAAAGTCATGGATATTTTGTATCAACCCAAAATGTCAGAATACCAAAAATAAAACAAAAAGATCCAAAGGTGAATGAAATGGTATGTTTAATTAAAAATTGTAATCGAAAGAAAATGAAAAAATACTGTAATCGTCATACTTCTGCATTAAAAAATCTAAACTCTGCCTATCCAATCTGGGAGAATGCTTTCACAGACAAAATGCATATGAATAAATATTTAGAACAATTAGTGACTGACAATGGAATTGAAGTGGGTACTTGGATTAAAGAAATGGCTCGACATCTTTTGGAGACAATTTGAATTAAATCAAATCATAATACTTGATCGAATTTTTGATGGAAACAACAGAGATCTTTAATTTATCCGAATTTTACTAGTATTGTGGTCTTATCAGGGCTCGGAAAATCGCTTTCAAATGCTATGAATATCTTAATGGGAAAAGGTAAGATTGATAGAGAGCTAATATTAGAATTAAAAAACGATATATTTCGTTCCTTACTAGAAGCAGATATTCAATTTGATCTTGCGTATCAAATGGCTGAAAATCTACAAAAACGGGCATTAGATGAAAAATTACCCGGTGGTATATCAAGAAGAGACGCCATGGTAACTATCGTTTACGAAGAACTAGCCTTGATGATGGGAGGAATGTCCTACCCACTTAAATTAGAAAAAAACAAAATCAATATTTTGTTAATGATAGGAATCCAAGGATCAGGCAAAACGACCACTGTTGGCAAATTAGGTAAATATTTAAAACAAGATCGATGGAAAGTAGGGCTTGTTTGTACAGATACATGGCGACCTGGAGCATTTGATCAATTGAAACAGTTGGGAGATAAGATTGATATACATACTTTTGGGGATCTAGGCCAAAAAAATTCAATTAAATTAGCAACAGATGGAATAAAATACTTTACAGATAAAGGAAAAAATGTAATTATAATTGATACTGCTGGTAGACATAAGGAAGAAACAGAACTCTTAGAAGAAATGGAAAAATTATATAAAAAAGTCACTCCAGATGAAATCATTTTAGTTATTGATGGAACACTAGGCCAAAATGCTTATTCACAGGCAAATGCATTTTCACAGTCAACAAAAATTGGGAGTATTATTGTCACCAAATTAGATGGAACTGCAAAGGGAGGAGGAGCGATATCCGCAGCTGCAGCGACAGGAGCACCCATTAAATTTATAGGGCTTGGTGAAGATATAAGCGAATTGGAGAAGTTTGATCCCAAGGGATTTGCAGGACGAATATTGGGACTTGGGGATATAGAAGGTATTATCGATCAAGTGCAACGAGCTCAAATTGAACCTGATGAGGATCGAGCTCGAGAGATGATGAAGGGGAATATTTCATATTCAGATATGTTAGAATTATTTGAATCGATGAATAAAATGGGCGGAATAAGGAAACTTCTTGATAAATTGCCTGGAGGATTGTCCCACTCAGTAGATGATCAAATGTTGGCAACGTCCAAAGATTCGATGAAACACTTCCAAAATATCATATTTTCTATGACACCTGCAGAAAGAGATGCTAAAGTAAAATTAAATCGATCCCGCATTGAAAGAATCGCTAGAGGTAGTGGACTAGGGGTTGATAAGGTTCGAGAACTTGTTAATCAAAAAAAGGTATCTGAAAAATGGATTAAACAGATGAGCAAAGGTAAAAGGCGGGGAAGGGGAACTACTGGATTTCCATTCAACTTGATGGGAATGTGAGTGAATGCAATTTGTTATTGAAAGAGATGTTCCTCCACCCACTAAAGAATACTGGCATAGCAATGATGCAGGAGATAGAAAAGGGTGGAGTTATATATTTGAAGCCTTGACTGCATGGTTTTGTCAAAGTAATCGTTTTAGAAAAGAATTAGATGCGATAATAAAAATTGATGAAATTTCCATCAAGTTGGTTGGAGAAAATATAAGATATTTCTCACCTTCATTAAGGTCGATTGCGTCCCTAATCGATAAAGCCTTTCAAACTGGACAAAAATTGCTGTTGAATTCAAGTAAAGAAAGTACTCCTGGTATTATTGTTTCAAAAATTGATGCAGATGATAGATACAAAAAACCGTGGTATTACTATGAATTTAACTGTATAGGTGAAAGGTTACCCATCAATAAAGGGACAATTTTTTCTAGTATGAAATCAGATTCTAAACCAATTAAGGTTCCAGGAAATACTTTGGAACAAGCAATTATTTGGACACTCTATGGAGTATAGCATTTTGGTATTAATGGAGAATATTTCTAGACTCGTAGAAAATGAACGGTGTTGTTTAAGATGTATAGGTAGGGCTCTGGGACAAAAAGGATACACATCTGAAAATTATTATCTAAAGCTCACGGAAAACCTTCCCCAAGAAATTACATCAGTTGCATCAAATGAGGATGATTGTATAATTTGCAAAGGAATCGTCTTAAAAGCAATTTCTTTGGTCGAACCAATAAGTAATAAAATATCCGATTTCAAGTTTCAATCCTACTTATTGGGATGCCAAATAAGCAAAGAACAAGAAAAGCTAGACCAAATTTTTACTAAATATTACATTGTACCAGTTAACCTTAAACACGAGATATTGAGAGAAATTGGTATAAGACTAGGCAAGATCACAAACAAACTGGTTGATTATAATTTACCAGATATTACAGTAATTATTGACTTAAAAAGAAAGGCTAGATTTAAATTGCAAATAAAGTCAATATATATCTTAGGAAGGTACTGTAAACTTGTTAGAGGCATTCCTCAAACAAAGTGGCCTTGCAGTAAATGCAAAGGAAAGGGATGCGAAACATGCAGTCTAAGTGGTCAGCAATATCCATACACGGTTGAAGGGATAGTCGCAGAGCCATTCTTTGTTCAAGCAAAAACAAATAAAAGCAGTTTTCACGGAGCAGGAAGGGAGGATATTGATGCATTAATGTTAGGTAAGGGAAGACCTTTTGTTTTAGAATTAAAAAACCCTAAGCAAAGATTTTTCGATTTGAACTTACCAAAAAGCATTATCAACCAAAGTAAAATGGTTAATGTAAATGATCTTCAATTTTGTCAGAAAGAAGTAATAAAATTATTGAAGGAGCAATCAAGTGATTCAAGGAAAATTTATCGAGCAATAATATCAATTAGTCAACTCCCATCAGATGAAAAAATAACGAAATTAATTGAATATGGGGATGGAGAAAGAATAATAAAACAGCGTACGCCCAAAAGAGTAAGTCATCGTCGATCTGACTTAATACGTGAAAAAAAGATCTATTGGATAAAAATTACTAGTCACCAAGAGGATTATATCATAATTGAGATCGCTGCTCAAGGAGGAACTTACATCAAAGAATTTATCTCTGGAGATGATGGTCGTTCTATTCCCAGTATTTCCTCGATATTGTGTATAGATGCCATTTGTAAAGAACTTGATGTACTAGAGGTAAGTGATAAATCATTCTTTAGTTAGCGTACAATTTAATAATAATTAAAAAAGAACTTGTCAGGGTTGATATAGAGAAGGAAAAATGGTAAAATCAAAAGGCTTTAACAATCGAACCCGGAAATTATTTCGCCGATCGGCAAGGAAAAGCGGATTAAAATCTTTAAGATACCTTCTTGAACCAATTGAGGTGGGACAAATAGTTGATATCCTTCTTAATTCTTCAATTCAGAAAGGACGACCACATCGTAGATATAATGGTACAACAGGATCGGTAGTAAGAAAGCAAGGTCAATCTTATGTAATTAGCATAAAAAAAGGTCGCATGCTAAAAACAATTATTTCGAGACCTGAACATTTAAGAGTTTCAAAAATACAGGATTAAGTGAGTTTGTGCCAAAAGAAATTTACCAATCAGAACCTATTTCTATACCTGAAGTCAAAGACCTATTAATAAAAAGATCTCAAGATGGGGAAGAACTTTCTTATATGCAACGAATTGCATTGGAGCATGCCCAATTGGTCTCAAGAATATCTGCTGAATCATCCCAAAAATTAATGACCGAATTAATTGAAAAATTTCGATTATCTGATAAAGCAGCTATCACCCTCGCAAATTACTTACCTGATATGATTGATGAAATTAGACAATTATTGGGAAAAGAAGTTTCTATGATGGAAACAGAGACAATAACCGAAATCTTGGAATTGCTTCTTGCTGTCGAAAAAATTGAAGAAAAAGATAGACGAATTGACATCGATTCCTTGGAGTCAAAGGAAACTGAAGAGGAAGAAAAAGAAATAGATAGTAGCACGATTCCTGAAGATTTGCGATAATAAATTATAATCAAAGTATTCAATTGAAACATTGGCTTTTTATAATAAATCCTGATACTCAAGAAATAAAACTAAAAGTCAACTGATAGTGGTGTACGAATTGTCATACAGGCGATATCCAAGCAAAAGTGGTCAAGATTATGACAATAGGAAAAGGGAGCACAAAAGATCAAAGAAATACGAGGAAAAAGGAATTGTACTCGAAGTTATACCTGCCGATTTGAATCGCCGACGGGACAAGTATCAAGATCAACCTATTGTTCAAGCAATAGGAATGTCCTGGTTTACATTATTGGAAATTATACCAAATGATGAAAATACAATAATGCTTCAAGACCATATTAAATTGAGTAAAGATGAAAGAAATCAGGTAAAGACAATAATTGGTAGAATAAATCACGGTAATTTGACAAATATTGCTGAAAACCAGCTATTAATTTCAATTGATAGTATATTGGACATCCAAGCTAAGCGTTTTGTTTCTTGGCTTAATCAATCCGCACCAATAAGTATACGACTGCATTCGTTGCATTTGCTCAAAGGGATTGGGCCAAAATCATTGAATATCATACTTCAAGAGAGAAAATTGGTACCATTCACAAGTTATGAAGATTTTGAAGAAAGAACTAAGATAAAGGATATTAAATCACTACTAAAGCAAAGGATACTTGATGAAATAACTAATGATGAAGAAAAGCATAGATTATTCACTCGATCTCTTTCTAGACAACAGTAGTTGGTTTCTACCCAGGTTAATTAATACACTAAAGATGAGAATATCGTGAGAGATTGGAGATCCTATACACAAAAATCATTATCAAAATTGGGTGTGTATTCATCCAAATCTAAAGGACAAAACTTTCTGTGCAAATATGACATTGTTAAGAGAATGGTAAATGAAGCGCATATCGACCCTAATGATCACATTTTGGAAATTGGAGGAGGATTAGGAATATTAACTGATGCGCTTGTTCAAACGGGTGCCAAAATTACAGTTATTGAGAAAGATAGAAGATTAGCAAAGCATCTCAGAGATATTTACAGCAGTATAGAATTGATAGAAGCTGATGCATTAACAGCCAAGTGGCCTCAAAACGTTCGAGTAATAGCAAATTTACCTTATTCAATTTCGACTCCATTATTAGCAAAAATTATTCACCATTCAACGAAAGATGCGATGATAATGTTACAAAGAGAAGTTGCATTACGCTGTACTGCTAATCCTGGAAGCAAGGATTACTCGAGGTTAAGTATCTTATGCAATTTACATTGCCACGTTAAAAAAATTATGAATGTTCCGCCCGAATCATTTTTTCCAGTTCCCAAAGTTAATTCTCAAATTATCCATCTAATACCAAAAACATCTCCGATATCTATCGATCATATTTCCATTGAATTATTAACTCGTAACTTATTTTCATTACGAAGGAGAACTTTGAGAAAAGTAATACGTGGTTTTTTAAAGAGAAAAGGCCTTTCTGAGGATTTATGGAATGAAATTCCTCACAAAGAGAAGAGAGTGAAGGATCTAACTTTATCAAATATTGAGGAAATCTTTCTCTTTTTGCAAGAAAATAATGCTTGGCCTTTAGCATAAAAAATAATCGAAAAAAAAGTGTTGACAATAATACAATTACAAATCTTTAACATACTATAATTCAGAAGATTATTAGAATTGTATTGCGCAAATTCATCAATGATATGGGATTAACAATATATCTTGATGATCAAGTGTATGAACCTAAAGAAGATAGTTTTCTATTACATGATACTTTTTTGAACGATATAAAAAATCAACAGAATTCAATATTAGAGATAGGAGCGGGGTCAGGATATATAATTTTGTCTATTGCACTAAAATTTCCCCATTTCGGGCATTATGCAACAGATATTAACTTTCAAGCCACTCAATTAATTTTATATAATGCCCAAGTAAACGGAATCGAAAATTTACAAATAATATGCGGTGATGTAAACACTGCATTTAGAAAGAATGCAGGACCCGAAATTATAATTTTTAATCCACCATATCTACCAAAAGATAAAGAAATTGATCCCCTTATTCGAAAATATGAGTATTACCAATTGATAGGTGGTGAGGAAGGATTTGAAGTTGCTTCAAATATTTTACAAAATAATGAGGGGGCAGAATCTACAATATATTTGATCATTTCATCCCTGAGTACAAATCCAGAGGCATTTGCTAGAAATAATGATCGATGGTTTATACAAGTACTTCAAGAAAAAAAAATGGAATTTGAGTCAATTTGGGTAATTAAAGCAAACGGGATGATTTAATATTATGGATGTAACAGTAATCGTTGTTGGACTTAAACACTCAGGTAATCTTGGTGCTATTGCACGAACATGTGATAATTTTGATGTTGATAAACTCATTCTAGTGTCACCCTTATGTGAAGTTGATGACAGAGCATATGAGCGAGCAAACAGAGCACGTAGATATTTGGACAACATAATAATTGTCGATAGTTTAGTTGCTACCCGGAAATTTGCTGATGTACTGATTGCTCTTTCAGCTCGAATAAGTGGAAAAAAAAGTTTCTCAAGATCTGCAATTTCAATAACACTTGTAACCAAGCAGATAAATGACATGCAAGGCAATATAGCATTGGTTTTGGGTAGAGAGGATACTGGATTGACTAATGAAGAAGTTGCTCAATGTGATTTTCTTACCCATATACCTTTACCTGGGCAAAATCCAGTTCTAAATGTGGCCCATGCAACAACCATTGCGCTCTGGGAAATTTTTAAACGCATAGATGTTAGTGTTGAAGGGCACCACCAACTTATGGTATTTGAGGAAAGGCAAGCATTTTTCAATTATCTGGATTTAATATTACCCCATACCTGGATTGATCAGGATAAATTCAGCAGTATTGCTTTAGTATTTTCATCAGTCTTAGGACGTGCGTTAATTACTCAACGAGAAGCAAGGGCCTTAATAGGTACTTTACGGGGAATTTATAGAAGCTTGGAAGAGAATCATCCACCTTGGGATCATTGCGATGTTAAGTAGGAAAGAATTGGAAATTCAATTGTCTAGAAGTATTGAAGGGTTTCCGGCACCTAAAGTTTCACTTGAACAATATCAAACTCCTTCGAGGGTAGCAGCAAATCTTACTCATAGAGCGTCTTATTTAGGAGATTTGAATGGAAAGAATGTGATAGATATTGGTGCAGGAACTGGTATGTTGGCAATAGCTGCTGCGTTATCTGGAGCAAAGGTAACTGCAATTGAATTGGATCCAGCTTCCATTGCAATTTTAAAAAAAAACATGGTAAGAGTAGGTGTAAATTTAATAGTCGTGAGAGCGAACTTCTTTGAATGGGAGGCACGCATGCATTATGATACAGCAATACTAAATCCTCCTTTTGGAATACAGCAAAAAAAATACAGGGATCTTGAATTTTTATTAAAGGCAAATCAGATTTCAGAGGTATCGTATTCCATTTTAGATGGGTCCGAATCTAATGTGAAAATGCTACCAAAATTACTTGAAAAAAGAGGAATTGAACTTTTGGATTATTATATTGATGAATTTCCACTAGAAAATATTTATCCTTGGCATAAAACCAAACGAAAAATCCATCATGTTATGGTTGTAAAATCTAGATTGATGGCTACTAGGAATAAATTTATAGAAAATTTCTAAATTTCATTTCTCTTTTTATTTAATGATCGATATCGTCTCTCTTTTACAACTGAAAATCTTGCAGGATATGGATGTTTAACGATCGATCCACATTTTTTACAATCGTTCGAATCTAGACTATAATAAGAGCAACTTGTACATCGATAAAGTGTTTTCATGAAAATACCTTATTTTTCAACCTTCGCAAGTTTATATTCGACTTGAAGTGATTTCACTTTCTTGATGAGTGCACTTTCAATACTTTGATATACTTCATCCACCTCTGGATAACTTAAACCTTCCAAGTACACCCTATAGACAGGAGCACCGATAGATGTTATATCACTTTGGATTTCCGGAAATTTACTGGCAGCATTTTCCGCTGCGTTTAATAGGCTTTTCACTTGCTCTACTCCATCTGATGCGAAGGATCGAATGCCAAGAGTGGAAGAAATGGAAACTGTATTAATCTGAATAGTTGCCTCACACACCTCATACATAACTTGCTTCAAATCTTCTGGAAAATCAAATGAATCAAGTGCATCCAACCCGACTGCAACTAATTCTTCAAATCCGTCATACATGCTCCCATAAGCTTCTGTTAAAGGATCTTCAATTAAGTCTCGTATTTCATTGTTCGATTTACCCCATTTTTCTGCAAATAAATTCACCATTGCTATAGCTGAATTTTGCCTCTTGAATTCTTGGATTTTATCGCGTTTTAACTGGTCTGATACACGTTTTAAGCTGATATCTACTTGTCCAGTATCACTAACTCTAAGAACTTTAGCAACCACATTCTGATCAATTCGAACAAAATTGCGGATATTACGGATCCAAGCTCCTGCAACCTCAGATATATGACAATAACCGACGACATTGTCGTATTCTTTTAATTGTATATATACCCCATGCTTCAAGATTTTACTAACTACACCAATCACAAAATCATGTTTTTCTGGGAATTTTTTTCGACTAATACTTGCCATGATCACCTATTCTTATCTTCAGATAAAAAGGTGAAGATATAAGGTATGATGGGTTTACTTTTTTAATAGATTTCAATTTTGTAAATTCATTATAGAACTAATTAAACAAAGAATTAATGTTCAATTTTGTCCTTGTTTATCTCAAATTGATAAAATTCAAATTGTAAGAGAAGATTCAATGCTTTATACCATCCAACTAACCATAGTCCAACAAAAATTAAAGAGACTAAAACTTTCCCACCTCCAAGTAAGAGAATCACGAAATAACTATGATCTGTTGAATTTATCGGTACAACAAGTATACCAATTACGGCACATAGGGCCAGAAGAATCAACCAGACTATGGTAAGCATTGTAACAAATAACATGTTATCACTTACTAATTTCATACAAGAACCCTCCTAATTAGTATTGCAGAAATTAGAGCCATACTACAACAATAAAAAACTAATAAAAGTATTCTTTTAATTAATTCGTCTTCAGACATTGGTCTTCGAGCCACAAGTAGTCGAACAAGTGTAATGGGAGCATTTTGATTCCGGGATGCATGGATTACACCCTCTTTTACGGTGACTGGTCTTTCTATTATATCATGTCTTTCCCTAAAACCTTTCAAAGAACTGATAATTGAGAAACTATTCATTATATGTATCAATAATGCAATGACCATTACAAATTCAATCTCTCCATATATGGCAATTAATCCAATTGCAGCACCCACACCAAGACTTCCAGTATCTCCAGCAAAAACTCTTGCTGGATAACGATTATACCACCAAAAACCAATTAGTGTACCAACAAGTGTGAGGGATGCGTATCTTGTAACAAACATTGCTTCGGTTGATAGTGGGATAATGAATGAAGCCAGAAAAGCAGTAATTCCGATTAAGATTGCTGATCCACTCATTACACCATTCATGACATCCAACATATTGGAAGCGTTCGAAGGTATTGCAATAACAAAAATTGCTAAACCCCAATAAACAATATTTAAACTAGTAGGACCAACAAAGGGGAGAACTGGTTTAGGATTGGCTATTTGAAGATTATTTATTGATTTAAATATTAAAACAGGGAGTGAAATAATTATAAGCAAACTTGGCTTTAATAATGCGGAAAGTTGTTTAAAATCATCATATAAACCCAATAAAATTACAAAGAATAATATTAAGAAAAATATTGAAAAACGGTATCGAATTATCTCATTGGGTGCAATTAATATACCAATCCCTATAGTAATCAGATATATAATCATCATACCAATACCTCCGGCTTCAGGAACTAAGGGTTGATCGATTTTATGTACATCTTTGCCAACTTTACCAATTGAACGCATATAATTTGCTACAAGTGGTGTTATTAGCAGTGATGCTATCATCGTCCCGATTGAAATCAGATAAATTTGAAGAAGTGAAGAAACCATGCTATTTACTCCGAAAAAATTTTCCTTAATGCACGTTGAATTCCATCAAAAGGAGTTTCCATTTCATCAACTAATTGTATTCTAACAAGTTCATTTAGGCGAGATGTATTTATCAGTTTTACCAACTGCTTGGGAACATCATTATGGTTTGGACAATGTATCAATGGAAATCCTTTCTTGTAAAGGTAGGAATTTACTGCAAGTTCAAGCGGGAACGAATACAAAGTTGGTGTGCCCAATAATGCAGATTCTCGCCCCATAGTACCTCCTGCTGTCATCACCACTTTTGCATTTGAGAATAAGGATAATGTGTCAACTGATTTTTTTGGTATGATAACTTCTGCATCTGCTAAAATTTCCTTCTGTTCTTTATACCTTGGAAATGCAACAATGTCTATATTTGGATGGCTTTCCTTCATTTTTGTGATAATGTCAATCAAAGTGGTATAACCAGGGGTAATGGAAGGGTATAATCTTTGGAAATACGCTGCTTTACTTTCCTCACAACGTGCAACAATATAATTACCCTTTTCGAGTTGTAATGAGTCTAATACGCTTAATTTTTCTTCAAAATCCTTTATCCACAGAGTTTCATCAACACCAGAATATGGAAAAAAGTGGGATACGCCGTTTTTTTGAAATTCACTCGATTTCACTGCTTCAGGGTGAACCAAAGCATTAGCTAATGAAATTGTCAATTTACCAACTGCTGTTGCATGTGGAGTATCGTTTATTTGTATTGAAGGAATTCCCAAACCAAATGCAGTTCTAAAAGCATCGGGGGAGGGGAATGATATTAGCACATCTGGATTGAATGTAGTCACAATATCTACCAAGCTTATTATCCTCTGTGATCCTTCAACAAGCTTGTCCCTTAATGTAGCTCCCCCATATCTACCAACGGAGACATAATCTCTACCTAATCTTTGTAAATTAGTTTCAGTATAATCGTAATTTCGAGCAGTCACCAATACTTCATGATTGCTCTCTTCAAATTTTGTTGCTAAATGGTGGGAAAGTATAGCTTGTTTACCAGTGAGTGCTTCAAGCCATATTTTGGAAATGTGTTTAATATATTATTCCCTCTTGAATGGCTCGTACCCCTGCAGATAGTGGGATATCCGCCCCAGCACTTTTTAAAGCGATTTCTAGGACACTCATAATCATTAGTAATTCTCGTGGTCCCACCAAATTCATATGACCCACCCGAAATATTTTACCCTTCATAGTACCTTGCCCACCAGCAATCATCAAACCATAATCTAGTGCCGTTTGTAACAACTTTACCGAATCTGCACTATCTGGTATTTTCACTGTTGTTACGGTATTACTCAGAAAATTTTTTTGTGCAAATAATTCGAGACCCAAAGCTTCAACAGCATTTCTGTACCAAGCAGCCATTTTTCGATGGCGGTTGATTCGATTATCCATTCCTTCTTCAAGAATAATTTCAAGCGAACGCTGTAAACCATAAATTAATCCAACTGCTGGCGTAAATGGGGTCACACCGATTTGACTATCTGCAAAAAGTAATAAATCGCTATAGAAATCCTGCTTTTTAGGATAATTTCGCATCTTTTCTTCTGCATCTTCGCTAAATGCGATGAAAGCTAATCCTGGTGGCAATCCATAACACTTTTGGCTACCAGATACAAATAAATCAATTCCCCACTTATCCATCTCAACAAGATCACCACCCGCTGATGTAATACAATCAGCCATCAATAATGCCCCATGGTTGTGAACAATCTTTGATATATCCTCTAATGGATTAAGGACTCCAGTTGATGTCTCATTATGAGTAATAGTTACCAATTCAGTATTTGGATTTTCTTCCAATGCGATTTTTACCATATCAGGACTAAAACCATGACCATACGGGAGTTTCATTGATTTTGAAAAATTGCTAAATATTTGTGAAATTTTTTCCACCCGCTCCCCGAATTTTCCATTTACTAAATTTAAAACGTGCATATCTCTTGTCGCAATATTGCTAATAGTAGCGTGTAAGCCAAGTGATCCCGATCCAGCGTGAAATTGCACGATTCGATTTGTATTAATTGTTTTTTGGAATTTTGAAACACAATCTGTATAAATATCTCGAAAATGTTTTGTCCGATGACCATAAAGGCGTTGATTCATTGCTGCATATACACTTGGATGAATTTCGACTGGTCCTGGAATTGCTAAAAAAACACGATCGTTTTCATACATATGCAAATTAATAATTTCAATAATTTAAGGGTAATTTTACTAAATCAATATCAAACCCAGATTGTTGAAATTTTGAATAAATGGAATGATTTTTTTTATTGTCAGATTACAATATTATTTACATTCTTCTTCCTCTTCTGCCACCTTTTCTTCGACTTCCATCGTGTGGTAGAGGAGTAACATCATCAATCCTGCCTATCCGCATCTTTGATCTTGCTAGTGCTCGTAAGGCAGCCTGTACACCTGGACCTGGAGTTCTGCTTTTATTGCCTCCTCTTGCCCTAACTCTTACGTGTAAACCTGTAAACCCTTTTCCTTTAGATTCGTCAGCGGCTGCATATGCCGCACGCATGGCAGCATATGGAGAGGGTTCTTGACGATCGGCTTTAACGAATTGCCCACCACTTTTAAGAGATATTGTTTCCGAGCCTGTAATATCTGTAATATGTACAAAAGTGTCATTATAAGAGGCGAAAATATGAGCAATACCCCATAAATTTTTTCTTGTCTTTGATTTCTTCTTTTCTGGAACCTCTTTTTCTGTTGGTTCTTTTTCAGAAGGTTCTTCTTTAGATATATCGTCATTAACGTTTTCGTCACTCATTATCTTCTCCCTCCTCTTACTTTTTTATCTACAGGAATTTCTAATATTGACGCGCTTCTTGATAAACTAGGATTCATTGGATGCTCTGGTGAATTAAATGGTGAGGGGGATGAATATTCTATTTTCTCATCTAATTCAATCGGGACAATATAACCTGGTGATGTCATTATTCGTCCATTAACACTTATATGACGATGGGTTATTAATTGACGCGATTGGTGAATTGTGCCAGCCAATCCCCTTTCAAGGACAAGGGTCTGTAATCTTCTTTGAAGGACGCTTTCCAACTCTAAACCGAGTATATCATCTGTTTGTGTTTCTTCATCAACAATACCCAACCTAACTAATTTATTTAACAATAATGTTTCTTTAGATTTTCTATCATCCTCTTCAAGTGCAAGTAGAGACCGGGCTTGTTGCCGGTAATTACTCAATTTTGCTCTTACACGCCATAATTCACGTTTGTTCCTAAGTCCATATTTTCCTACTAAAACTAATTCTGTTTCAAGTCTAGCCTTTTCATAAGGATGACCTGGAGAATGATATTTTTTTCTTCTTCGTCTTGGATCTCCCATTTTCTCACCCTTAAATCTTCTTTCGGCTGACTCCTAGAGCTCCTGATCTTCTACCAGTAGCTTTTGTTCGTTGACCACGAACTTTTAATCCACGAGAATGCCTGATTCCTCTCCAAGATCGTTTTCTCATCATTCTGTCAACATCAGTCTTCTTCTGCAATAATAAGGCTGACCCCAAAATTAAGTTACTCTCACCTGTTTCTGGATCCCTTTGTCTATTCATCATCCAATTTGGTAATCCTGCAGTAAGTGGATCATATAATGCTTCTTCAATTTTTTCTCGTTCATCCTCGGTTACAAATCCAAGCAGTTTATATTCATCAACATTAACTGCTCGCAGAATTGCACTAGCAATTCTGTGACTTACTCCATTTATTTTGGTTAAAGCATTGCGCACCGCTGTATCGCCTTTGAGGTCAGTGTTGCTAATTCTGACCAGATGGCGAAATTGTCCATCATCGACAAATTCTTTCATGATAACCATCCCGCATAAGTTTAATCAAATTTTATCAAAATTTAATTACCTATACTAATTAAGCTAATTATATAATTTGAAATTAAAAGTATGAGGATACCGCGCGACAGATAAATAAATGATTAAACTAAAAAGTAATAACTCCAGTAATGAAAAAGTGTTAATCTATAAATTACTTTTATTTGATGGAAAATGAAATACGAAAATTTGTACGAGGAATTAGTAAATTTAGTTAAGAAAAGTGGTTCGTTATTTATAGAATCCTACAATAAAACCATTTCTAGTGAATTAATAATCAGTGAGGAATTGTTTATTTGTGGTATGGGGGGGTCAG
Source organism: uncultured archaeon (assembly GCA_964600735.1). Lineage (GTDB taxonomy): Archaea > Asgardarchaeota > Heimdallarchaeia > Heimdallarchaeales > Kariarchaeaceae > LC-2. The sequence continues at coordinate 2,126 of CAZRLL010000014.1, read as the reverse complement.
CAATTGGTGGTGATTATGTACAAATGATTAATGAAATTGAAAGTTCCTCGAAAAATTTGATTTCTACCATTAGGGAGTACAGTCTGCCTAATAGGGTGAAAAGCGGATCTCAAGTGATTGTTGTTAGTTATTCGGGAAATACAGAAGAATCACTAATGATGTTGAATCAATTACTAAATATGAAAATTAAACCGATCATAATCACATCCGGGGGTAAAATGAACGACATCGCACGTGAAAATCGGTTAGACATAGTTCAAATAATGAAAGATTTGCAGCCTCGAGCTGCCTTTCCCCTAATTTTTGGATCATTGTATGGTATGATATCTCGTGCAATCAGATTACCTTTATTAACAGAAAATCAGAAGTCACAAATTATAAAACAATCCCAAGAGACGTCTATAGGAACAATCGAACAATCAAATAAAATTATTGATGCGATATATGACAATTTCCCGGTGATTGTTTCCTCTATTGTTCTTGCACCAGTAGCAACTCGATTTCGTTGCCAATTAAATGAAAATTCAAAAATTTCAGCTGCGTCTTTTATTGTTCCCGAATTTAGTCATAATGCCATAGTTGGATTTGACGGCACAAGAAATAAAACTCTGGTTTTGATTATCCTAAGATCTTCGATTGAACATAAAAGAGTAGGATTACAATTAGATTTTATTCGAGACAATGTATCAGCTGCTGATGTAATTGAAATTATTCCTAATTCTGAAACATATCTTGGTGAATTGCTGGAATTAACTTGGAAACTTGACTATATTTCGATTTTAGCAGCAAAAAAACAAAATATAGACCCAATAATTGTTCGTTCAATAGACTCATTGAAAAAAACATTGGATAAAACAAATCCTAGTTGATTTGTTCTACCTCGGTAATAACCAACCTATTCATTTCAGTTTTGATAGATATATCAAGGGGATATTATTTTTAAAAAATGAAAAAATATGGATAAACCTAAAAATTATGCTAATAATAGTGATTTCAAGAGATTTACTGAATATTCACTGGCTGCATTTATACATTCACGTCAATAAAATGAAGAAAATAATGTGCAGAAATTTTCATTTTAATTTCAGGGGTAATTGATGATGAGTTATGAAATGATTTGGGTTGAAAAATATAGACCTCGAAAGATTGATGATATAATAGGACAAGATGAGGCAAAATCCAGGTTAAAAGGATTCATTAAAACTAAATCCTTACCCCATTTATTATTTGCTGGATCACCTGGAACTGGAAAAACTTCAGCAGTAATCGCATTAGCAAATGAAATATTTGGAAGAAAAGGATTACGAGGTAATTTATTGGAACTTAATGCTAGTGATGAAAGAGGAATCGATGTAATCAGAAACACTGTAAAAGATTTTGCTCGAACATTACCGACAGGTGATGCTCCCTTCAAAATAATAAGTTTAGATGAAGCCGATGCTTTGACAACAGCGGCTCAACATGCACTAAGAAGAACCATGGAAAGGTTTGTTACATCGTCCAGATTTATTCTTTTGTGTAATTATCCAGGTAAAATAATTGAACCAATCCAGTCACGATGTGCTTTCTTTAGATTTAATGCTCTATCAAATGAGAATATCGAGAAAAGCATCACTAATATTGCTCAGAAGGAAAATGTAGAATATGCCAAAAGTGGGATCAAAACAATTGTTCGAATTTGCGAAGGAGACCTAAGAAAGGCAATTAATGTTTTACAAGCAACTTCTGCGATAGGTGGAAAAATAACTAAAAAAGAGGTGTTGGAAAGTGTTGGGGGTGTAGATCCCCAAGAGATTGCAAATTTAGTAAAACTTGCAAGAGATCAAGACTTTGAGACAGCTCGGAAACGTTTACAAGATCTAATTTTCATTAGAGGTATTTCTGGCAGTGATATAATTAGAGAAATAAGCCGTGAATTACCAAAACTAGAATTATCAAAGAATGCACAATTGAAGTTAATTAATGTTCTAGCAGAAGCAGATTTCAGGATAACTGAAGGTGCTTCACCAGATATCCAAATAGCTGCTGTGATTGCTCACTTCGGTGTTCTAGAAGAATAATCCTTAATGTAATAAATCTCACATCCCGCACTTGATTTTTCGATTATTTTATTTTATCACCCAAAG
>CAZRLL010000013.1:16913-32536 GCA_964600735.1 uncultured archaeon | reverse complement strand
GTATAACTTTATCTAAATAATCATAATATTGGTTTAACTGTCACAAACCCTTAGATACAACATAATCCCGGGCAATTTTATCCACCTCGTATCCTTTTATTCCTGGTTTAATAAATTCTGCTGCCTTGGAAATGGCAGTATAAACTGTTTCAAATGCATGTTTCAGTTCTTCTGGAATATCTGAATCAGGGGCGAAAAACCACATGCGTTGAAGATCAGAACAATAACCCTGAAATTGCACCCCAAAATCATTATGCAGAGTATGACCTCGTTTGGTTTTAAGGGATCCAGGCCGAACATGCCCAAATTCTTTTTCAGGACCTGCATCAATAGCTGGACAACCTACTCTCTCCCAACCTTCACTAACTTCATACGCATCCATCTCCTGATAATAAATTTGCTGAATTTCACTTTCTGACATACCTGGTTGCAATTGAGATGTTACCTTCTGATTAATCTTCTCGGTAATTTCACATGCTCTAGTCAATAATTTGATTTCAGTTGGAGATTTCTGGCTTCTTAGTAATTGGATTATAGGTTGAGCACTCACAAACTTTCCTTTATATTCAGGAAGTATTTCTTCTAATCTCAAGAATAAGCCATAGCTAAGTCCATCGGCTGTAAAATCCTCGGTTGAATAATTTAGTCCTATTTTATCCGGATTAAGTTTTTGAATTTTCGTTTTTAATATGCTACTGATTCCTTCAACATATGAAGAAACATCATCCCACAGACCTTTGCCCCTTTCCTTATCGGCATCCCCTTCACCAACGATGGCAATTTTTTCCAATGAGTTTCCCCTTCTAAAAAAAATGAATGCAGATTCCCAAACAACATCTCCTCCGACTACTAGGTTTTGAACTGGATCTGGGTTCGTACCAGTCTCCCGGACAAAAGTTATCCAACAATCAATATCGACATCCTTCATAATTTGAAAAATTTGTTCATGTTTTTCCATTACAATTACTATGAGAGTATCATATTGGGATTTTGCTTGACTCACAAATTTAGGATCGTATCAATAATCAATAATCTATTGTTTTTAATATGATATTTTGAATTATTTGCTTAGTCATTTATTTGATTCCCATTCTAGGGATTGTATCATTCAGGGAACCACTTAATGGTACAACCAATAGGAACTGTTTGTGGCATCGAGATTTCTTTTCCGGATGTAAGTTCATCAAGTGCGATTTGGAAATCATGACGTGTAATTTGATCTGGAAATTTAGGATTGTCATTAATCCGACCATGATATACTAATTTTCTTTCACTATCAAATAAGAAAATTTCTGGCGTTCTTGTGGCTCCATAATTTCTCGCAATTTTCTGCGACTCATCAAATAGGTAAGGAAAATTATACTTCTTCTCTTGGCCTCGTTTCTTCATATTTTCAAATGAATCTTGTGGATAGTTTACAGTTTCATTACTACTTATAGCAATTAATTGAAATTCCTTATCTTCAAATTTAGATTGGATTTCAACATATTCTCTTTCACTGGCGACCACATATGGACAATGGTTGCATGAAAACATAATAGCAATAAATTGACTATCTCTATAATCACTTAATTTATGCGTTTTATCATCTATTCCTGGTAAAGAAAAATCTATTGGAACAGATCCCAAAGGTAAGGCTACCATATTTTGTACGGATGCATATTTATCATTTAATTTTATGTATTGTAGGTAATTTATTATCCACAATTTGATAATACCTTGTCTGTCTTTGATTATTCAACTCGTAGAAAAGCTGACTAATTAGTTAAAAAAAAATAATGAAAGAATAAACATAAAAACTCTCCTTTGAATTATAAAATATTGATATTAACAGATGAAATATGTGAATTAATTAAACATGAAACCAATCCAGAAATCCTTGAGAAGATTATCACCGAGGACAAAGAGAGAATAAACTACACGAATATGGAGGATTATTTATCTCATAACGAATTAACAATACGTAAAATATTATGGAATGAGATCGATTTACAGGAATTAGATAACAAATCATCCTTGTTGATAATATCAATATTTCTTTTTCAGAACAATTCCATTTCCAATCATGATTTTTCCACTTTATGGAGAATATACTATACTATCGGGTTTGTTGACCAAGCAGATCTTGTCAAATTAGTATTTATTAGATCCAATTTGACTAAAGTAAAATCAATTGAGGATTGGTTACATATTGTAATAAATGAATCACAGAATTTTGGACCCACAATACCTTCACTAAGGGAAGCAATTGATATCTACGATAATTTGATAAAAGAGGCTTCTCCTGCTGAAATATGGAATAGAATAGAAGCAAAAATTGAATCACTTAATAGAAGACCAGAGTATATCGATGAAATAATTAATAATACAAATAACGATGAATTAGAACGCATTTTACCTTGGGTAGATTGGGAAATTCGTGAAAAAATCACAACTCATCTCATTGATGAGTTTGTCGGTGGTTTATCAAGTCCTATCAATCCAGAAATTGTAGAAGAAAATTTTGACAAGAATTCCTTTACAGAGTACTTTCCAACATCTCTACATGTTTTAAGGGATAGAATTGCAGAATTTTCACCACATGCTTTAGATACGGAGAAATTAAATCAAATTCCTGCTAAATTAATAAAAGAATGGGCTCCGAAGTTTGTTTACTCACAACCGGGGAGAAAACAAAATATCAGAATATTTTTCCCTGGTGGTAAAGGGATTGGCCACAGTGCTATTGTAATCAAGACGAACGATGGTATGATGCTTTTAGATTTTGGACTAAGTGTAGTTAATAATTCAATTCCAAAATGGCTTCCGCTTCTTGAAAAAATAGATGTTGTATTACTCTCACATGCACATTTAGACCATTCAGGGAGCATACCATTGTTAATGAGAAATAGTAACAAACTAGCGTGGTTTGGTCATAAAGACACAAGAATCATGACCGAAATGTTATGGCATGATACTCGAAATATTTTAAATAGAAATTATTCGAATGAAATCCTCCAGAATGACCCGATAATAAGGAATTTAGTAAGCGAGCGTAATATATTAAATGCTTTAACAAATTTCAATGAAATCAAATTGGGAGAAACTTATACACTATTACCTGAAGTTGAGGTTACTGCTCATAATGCTGCACATCTTTTTGGTAGTGTAGGATATGAACTGAATATCAGTGGAAAAAGAATCCTATATACTGGTGATTTTAATTCTGATCGGTCTTTAACATTCAAAGGAGCTGAATTTCCCATCGATGCAGATATAACTATATTTGACGGAACTTATTATGGAAGATACAGTAAAACTAACTCTGTGCAGCCAAAATTAGAAGAATTATTAAAAACTTCCAAACGTATCATAATTCCAGCATTTAGTATGGGTAGATCACAAGAAATGCTATTTCGACTCAAAAAATTGGGTGCAGAAAAAAATTGGAAAATTTATTTAATTGGGATGGGAGGAAAATTAGCTCAAAAATTAAACTTAACGGTGGGTTCTTCAGGTGGAGGTCGATCTACTGGGATCTCAATCTTAAATACAATAAGTCCAGAAGAATTTACAGAAAAGAGCATAATAATCTCAGGTCAGGGAATGTTGCAAGCCGGAACCTCTAGAAGGCTCCTCGATTATACTGCTGATGATCCCAATACGAGTGTGATATTATGCGGATATCAAGCACCGTATACTCTTGGAAATCAATTGTTAAATGAACATAAATACTTAAAGAATAAATATTTGCAAAATATTACTAGAATAAGTGTAAGTGGACATACATCTGGAAAAACTTTAGATACGTACATTGATAAATTAAGTGGTAGAAAAATAATAGTTCATTCACCAGAAGGCACATCAAAGAATTTAACAAGAAATGATATTTTATTACCACCAAATTTTAATCCAGTCAACATTTAATAAATTTCTAATGCGTGATATTTTGAAAATTTATCAATTGTATGAGGTTTTTCAATCACAAAAAGAGTAGAACCTTTAAGATATCCGAGTAATAAGATAAATTACGGTTATATTCATGGCACAAAATGAGGTATCTGAGGATGTTTCGACAATAGCATTGGCAAAAGAAACCAGAGACAGTGCTAAACTGGGTGGACCGAGTAAATATATTAGATTTCAAAAGATTTTTCTGATAGTTTTTGCTATTCTGGTTGCTGGTTTCCTTGAATTGATAATTTTTATGTTAATTTCAGATTAACAGATAAAAATAGCTCCCAGCTAAAGTTGAATATTTCGTTTTCTATTCACCCATTTATAACCCTCCAGAATTAATAATGGTAAAATTGATGCTGCCAGTACGATAAATAGGTCAAAAAATGATAGTCTAATTAATTCAATTCCTACACCCGAATTTGCAAGTATCTTCTGAAATGGTGTAATATACATCAAAGCAAAATGTAGCACAGGCCCAAATAAGACCATTGACCACACTAATAAATTGCAATCTTCTCGAGTAGCCGTAATCACATCTGTATTTATTCTTCTTATACTTAGAATTACCAATGCCTCTGCTAAATAGATAATGGTTAATAACATTGTCCGAGCCTTCGCATGAGCCAAGCTTTCTGGGAATAGTTTTTCAATAGGATCATCCGTGTTCGATGGTTTTAAATCGATATCTCCCGCGATCCCACCCTTATTAAACTTAGTAAATAGATTTTCATTGTTATAAATGAAAAAATAGACTGATAGAACTGAAATGGCTAGGATTACTGAATAAAGAATTAATCCATATACTACTTTTCTTGGTAGCAGAGCATCATTGTCCCTGGGTTTCAAAGTCATGATATTACTATCATCTGGGCCAAAAATTATTGCTAGTACAGGAATTGAATGTATAATGCTGAAAATATATACACGCTGCCAATTATTAAGTATTTGGAAATCCAGTAAAAAGCTGGTGGAGAAATACACCAATGCTTCTGCCAAATTCACTGCGATGTAAAAGAAAATCATGATCCTGATTTTTTCGTATAAGTTTCTCCCCTCTCTTACACCATCTACGAGGGAAACATAGCTATCATCTGATATAATGATATCGGCTGCCTCCTTTGCGACTTCAGTTCCAGTAATACCCATAGCAACACCAGCATCACTCTTTGTGATAGCCAAGGCATCATTTACCCCGTCACCAGTCATAGCAACCACATCACCACGATTTTGATACCTCGAAACTATAACTTCTTTATCTTGAGGTGAAACACGTGCAAAAACAGAAACTTTGAAAAAATCACTGTCCTCTAAATCTGAAGCCATTTTCCCCTCTACTACAATCTCATCGTGATCTAAAATACCTACCTGTCTTGCAATTGTTCCTGCGGTAGTAGGTGCGTCTCCAGTAATCATTATGGGGAAGATTCCAGCACTATCAAGAGTGCTAACTGCAGTAGATACACCCGGACGTGGTGGATCGTAAATGATTGTAAACCCGATATATGTTAGTTTATTCTCAATAAATTCCCTCTCATCTTCTTTATCCTGTTGATTTGGCTCCTTATCAATCGGTTTATATGCTAAGGAGATAACTCTATAACCTTCATTAGCAAATTGATTAACACGTTCTTGGATTTCATACTTCTTCTTTTTTGTTAAACGCTTTGCGTTGGCCTCATTTCCGATTTTTGTACATCTTGGTAGAATTACCTCGGTAGCACCTTTGGTGAGTACCATGTAATCTTTCTCCTCGGTATCTACAAACAAGCCACTCATTCTTTTTACTTGAGAATCGAAAGGATAGGTTCTTTCCCTGATATAACGGGCTCTAATATCATCAACATTCAATCCATGAGTCATGGCAAGAACTAACAACGCCCCATCTGTGGGATTGCCGATTATTTCCCACTCTTTCTCCGCATTATCATCATGCTCTGTTAAGGGAACGATACTAGCATCATTGTTCAATATTGCAGTGGTGAGTAGAAGACCAATGGATGATTCTGATTCTATAGTTTTAATTTCAGGAAGATTTCCTCTCTGTGTTTTTAACATATATTCAACTTGATCCTCGCTTACCATAGCCAGAGCATTTTTGTAATCATCCTTTACCCATACTGTGTAATAATATTCGGTATCATAAAGCAATTTTACTGTCATTCTCGAAGTAGTCATTGTTCCAGTCTTATCAGAACACAATACTGAACATCGCCCGAGTGTTTCTACAACTGATAATTCCTTAATTATGATTCTTTTAGATGCCATATTCAATACCCCTGTAATTAATACAACGGTTGTCAATAGCGGGATATTGATAGGGAGGACAGCCATTGCGTTAATTATTGCTTGGGAGAGATCAAATGCAAATTGATCGAAAGTAAATTTTTCCTCACTTGTAATTCTCTCGTAGGCTACAAAACTCAGGAGGATAAGCAAAAATAATACCATCAATATCCCCAAACCTTTACCTAATGCGTTTACCCTTTTTCTAAGAGGGATTTCAATTGAAATTTCACTCATTGCCGATGCAATTTTACCCAAAATAGTATTATTTCCAGTATGGGTGATTACTACTTTTACGGAACCAGTCTGAATGAATGTTCCCAAGTAGACCATGTTCTCATGCTTTGCAATTGGTGCGTCTGAAGAAATCGCCAATGAACCATCTAGTAATTTTTCAACTGGTTCAGATTCTCCTGTAAGGGAAGCTTCATTCACGGTTAAGTTGCTGGATTCGATTATTCTGGCATCTGCTGGAATGCGGTCACCTAATGCTAGTTCGACAATATCTCCTGGTACTAAATCTATTGCTTCAATTTCTCTTTTTTTTCCTTCACGTATTACAGCAGCCATTGGTGGAGATAGTTTTTGTAATGCTTCAATTTTCTTTTGAGCTCGAAATTGCTGAAAAATGGCTAGAACCATATTAAAAACGATCATCACTAGCCAGAAGGAGACCTTTGATCGGAGACCTTCGACGAAAAATGAAAGTAATAGCATTATTCCGGTCATAATTAAATAAATAACAATAAGAACATCGAATAAAGGGGCTAGATATAGCCTCCAGACACTTGGTTTTGGAGTAATAATTTCATTTCTTCCTAGCAAGTTTCTTCTACGCATCACTTCGATTTTTGATAATCCCTGCTCAATATCAGAATCCAATTTGTTAATTAATTCTTTTAAAGAAATTTCATAGCCCTTTTCGATTTCGTAGTGTTTCGATTCGCTAGAATGATGTGAAACCATTATCTCTAACCGGTTGTAATTTCAACTATTTATAATAATATATCTTATCAAGTAATTTTTCAATTAGATTGACGAGCCCTTTTCAATTATGTTTAACATTAGAGTTATTTTTTGAGAATTATGGCTGGAATACTTACTCATTCTACATTGAGATAGGTAATTAAACTAATATTACTTTTTGAATGTATAGTGGATAGAAACAAGTAAAGGATGCCAATTAAAATTGGATATTATTTCTCCTCCGATTCCATTTAAATAATTCTAGGAACGTTATAGGGGTAAAAGCAATTACTACAACAATAAATAGGTCTATGAATGAAAGTGGTATGAGATAAAGTTCCATACCGGATTCATTTAACAATTTTGCAAACGAGTTGTTGTACAATATGATAAAATGAAAAATTGGACCTGCAAATACTGATAACCAGATAATTATGTTGGAATCAAAACTACCAGTTATCATATTTCTGTTTATTCTCCTGATACTTAAAACGACGAAAGATTCAGTGAGATACATAATAGTAATCATCATTGTACGAGCCTTAGCTTGCTTCATATTTGAAGGATTATCTGATATATCAGAGAATGGTATTGATCCTCCTATACCAGTCGAATTTATATTGTTAACTGGAATTATTCCATAATATGTAATTGCATAAATACCTGCAAGGCACAGAACATAAGTTGAGGAAAATACAATAATTGCATAGAATAACTGCCTTGGGATGATATCGTCATTATCTCTGGGTTTTAACTTCATGATATTTTTATCAGACGGTCCGAATAAAATTGCCATTATTGGAATAGCGTGTATTATACTAAATATATAGATACGTTGCCAAGAGCTGATTATATAAAAATCAGGAATTATTGAAGCGGAGAAATATAACATTCCCTCTGCTAGATTTATAGCTAAGTAGAAAAATATCATGATCCGGATTTTTTCGTATAAATTCCTCCCTTCTCGTACACCCTCAACAAGGGAGATATAACTGTCATCAGATATTATGAGATCTGCAGATTCCTTAGCTACCTCTGTACCAGTTATTCCCATTGCTACACCCGCATCACTTTTAGTTATTGCCAAGGCATCATTTACTCCGTCCCCTGTCATAGCGACTACATCTCCCCGATTTTGATACCTAGATACAATTACTTCCTTATCCTGTGGTGAAACACGTGCAAATACTGATACTTTAAAAAAATCCTCATCAGATAAGATTGCAGATTGCTTTCCTAATACCACAATTTCTTCTGGATCGAGTATCCCGACCTGTTTAGCAATTGTTGCAGCAGTTGTGGGGGCATCACCTGTAATCATGATAGGGAAAATCCCTGCACTATCTAGATTTGCTACGGCATCTTTCACTCCAGTTCTAGGAGGATCATGGATTACAGTAAAACCAATATAGGTCAGGTCTCGTTCAAAAAAGTCACGTTCAGTGCCTTCATTGTGATCAAATATGGGCGGGAGGTCTTGTAAAGATCTGTAGGCCAGTGATATTACACGATAGCCTTCTTGTGCAAATTGGTTAATTTTCGACGTAATAATTTTCTTATCTTCATCCTCAAGTACCCTGATGTTTGTTTCGTCACCTATATGAGTACAGCGAGATATAATTGTCTCGGTTGCACCCTTTGAAAAAACCATGTAATCATTTTCCTGAACATCTTTAAATATTCCCGACATTCTTTTTAGTGAAGAGTCAAATGGATAATTCCTATCGAATAGATACCTTTCTCGTATGCTGTCTTGATTAAATCCTTGGGTCGTTGCTAGGACTAATAGGGCACCATCAGTTGGATTCCCAATTATTTGAAAATCATTAGAATTTTTTTTTGTGGGATCCGACGGTACTAGTTTTGCATCATTGTTTAAGATTGCAGAGGTCATTATAAGTTCGAGTGTAGATCCTGGTTCAACCTTGGATACCTTAGAACTTTGGTTTGTACCCAAATTAAGGTAAGTCGAAGTATCATCTTCATGCAAATTAGCCACCACTTGTTGATGTTCATTGTTTGTAGAAACACCATAGTAATTTTTTGTATCCCAAATTAATTTCACATGCATTTCGGATAGTGTAATGGTACCAGTTTTATCAGAACAGAGAACAGAACATCTACCCAAAGTTTCTACCACAGATAACTCCTTAACAATTACTCCTTTTGATGCCATATTTAGTACACCACCAATCAATATCACAGTTACCAGCAGAGGAATATTAATTGGTATCACGCTCATTGCCACAAGTATTGAATCTTTAGTGTCAATAGCAAGAGTCTCAAAAGAAAATGAACCCTCCATTACTTGGGTGATAATAGCGATAATCAGTTTTACAAATAAAAATGCAAGCATTACGATGGATATTCTTTTGCCGAAAGCGTTTATCCTATTACGTAAAGGTATTTCCAGTACTTGCATCTCCGACATGGCAGATGCAATTTTCCCCAATTCCGTGTTATTTCCTGTATGAGTTACAATTGCCTTCCCTGAACCCATTTGTACAAATGTGCCCATATACAGCATGGTTTTGAGCTTTGAGATGGGGGTATCTCCACTAATTATTTGCTTACCATCAGAACTCTTAGACACAGGCACGCTTTCACCAGTCAAAGATGCCTCATTAAGCATCAAACTACTCGACTGAATGATTCTCGCATCTGCTGGAATTTTATCACCTACAGATAATGTAATTATATCACCTGGAACCAATTCAGAAGCATGAATTTCATCAGGTTTGCCATCACGTTTTACAGTTGCTTTAGGTGGAGATAGCTTAAGAAGAGCATCTATTTTCTTCTGAGCCCGAAATTGCTGAAAAATAGCTAATACCATATTAAAAGAAATCATTACCAACCAAAAGGTAATTTCTGAAATAATCCCCTCCACCCAGATTCCAAGAACAAGCATAATAGCAATCATTATCAGATATACTCGAATCAAAACATCAAGTAGAGGTGAAATATAAATTCTCCAAAAACTGGGTTTTGGGGTGACAATTTCATTTTTGCCCAATTCCTGAATTCTAGATTTGACTTCTACAGATGAGAGACCATTATTGATATCTGTGTCTAAAGTTGAGATTAATTCCTCAAGTGAGATATCATAACCATAACCAATGGATCTAATACTTATGACGGGACTTTCAACTTTAGATTCCAATACTTATCTAACCTCTAAGTTGGGACTAATATTCTCACGTTTTTATTAGTATTTACAATTGTGTTGGTTTATTATCGATGTCAAGCAATGATTGTAACCAATAAATACCATATTAGGAAAAGGAAAGAGAGAATTAAAAAATGTGAAAATGTGATGTCAATTGATAAAAAATGATTAAAGTGAAGCATATATTACAAGAGTATAGTCCACACTTCAAGGACTTTACAACTGTAACGAGGAGTAAACTTGGCTGAACGAAGGAAGATATTTAAGATTGTAGTATTAGGCGATGGGGCAGTTGGTAAAACAGCTTTAAGACATAGATATCTTGGTGAAGGTTTTAAGCAGAGTTACTCTATGACAATTGGAGCAGATTTTGCCGTCAAACGTGTCGATCTTGATGGTAAGGAGATTGTTGCCCAAATTTGGGATCTTGCAGGACAATTACGATTTCAGAGTGTAAGAGAAGTATATTATCAGGGTGCAACTGGTGGTTTATTAGTTTTTGATATTACTCGTACGGCTACTTTTCAAAGCATCCCCAATTGGATAACTGAATTACTCGAAAATAATAAAAATAAAATTGTTCCAATGGTATTAATCGGGAATAAAAGTGATTTACGTGAGAGTTCTCCTGAAGCAATTTCTTATGACGCTGGACTGGAATATGCGAAAAACTTGTCTGATTGGAGTAAGTTTGAAATCCCTTATGTTGAAACATCAGCATTATCTGGTGATAATGTGGATGCAGCCTTTGCCACATTACTGAGAAATATTGAAACCAATCTTAGTTAATTATATTAGGAAATTATTGACAAAAATAAATTATCAAACATTGGTTAAAAAAAAATGTAGCATCGGATTTTAATGAAAATTTTGATTACAGGTGGAACTGGGTTAATAGGAAATTATCTAGTCGCAAAATTAATCGATATGGAGTACTCCGTAAGTGTGATTACACGAAATCGGGAACGTGTGATGAATGATTGGATCAATCAAGTTAAACTTATAGAGGCAGATCCTATAATCCCAGGTATTTGGATGGATGAAATAAATGGTCAAGATGTTATCATAAACCTCGCAGGTGAAAATATTTTTGCAAAAAGGTGGACGAGTAAACAAAAAGCAAGATTAATTGCGTCTCGTGTAGAGACTACTAAAAATTTGGTTAGGGGTATCAATAAAGCCCATGAAAAGCCAAAATTAATTATTAACGCTTCTGGATCAGATTTTTACCCATCCCATCCCGATTTGATTTTCAAGGAACACGATAACCAAGGAGAGGGATTTTTGTCACATTTAACTCAAATTTGGGAAAAACCACTGGGTGACCTGGATCAGATACGAACAGTGATTTTTAGATTTGGAATGGTTTTTTCAAAAACAGGAAAAGGAGCAGAGCGAATGTTTACCCCCCATAAATTATTATTAGGCGGTAAGATAGGATCAGGAAACCAATGGTATAGTTGGATACATATTGAGGATGTTACGGGCACAATCATTTGGTCAATAATAAATTCAAATATTCAGGGAATTTTCAATGGAGTTGCACCTCAACCAATGAAAATGAATGAAATTTCAAAAGTAGGGGGGCAGATCCTCAATAAGCCGACGTGGACTTGGTTACCCGGATTCATCCTAAAAATAATTCTAGGTGAAAGAGCTGTAATGCTATTAGAGGGAAGAAATGTATCATCAGAAAAACTAATAGAACAAGGTTATGAATTTAAATATCCAACAATCAAAGAAGCTTTAGAAGATATTTTAGCATAACTGATTTTAATAGAATTAACGTATGATCGATAACTACCTCAAGGCGTATAGCAGATTAGAAAACTTTGCTAATAAAACACCAGTTTTAACATCGAGAACTTTAAACTTTAAACTTAAATCAGAAGTATTTTTTAAATGTGAAAATTTTCAAAGAGCTGGTGCCTTTAAATTTCGAGGTGCATTTAATACAATAAACCAGCTATCAATTAAAGAGAAGGAAAATGGGATAATAACGCATTCATCGGGAAATCATGCGCAAGCGGTATCTCTTGTGAGTAAAATTTTAAAAGTTAAATCGGTTATTGTAATGCCTGATAATGCACCTCAAGTAAAAGTAAAAGCAACACGGGATTACGGTGCTGAAATTCATTTTTGCGAATCTACAATAGATGCGCGAGAAAAGCTTTGTTCTGAGTTAATTCAGGATAATGGATTTACGTTGATACATCCGTATGATAATATCAACGTCATTTATGGCGCGGGAACAGCTGCTATGGAGTTGATAAATCAGATTGGTGAGTTGGATTATATTTTGGCCCCAATTGGTGGCGGTGGTCTAATTAGTGGAACTGCTGCCTATTCAAAGGAAAGTGGAAAAGTAGGGATTGTTATTGGTGCTGAGCCAGAAAACGCAAATGATGCCTATAATTCATTTAAATCCAACAATTTAGTTACGCATCACAAACCAAACACAATTGCGGATGGTTTACGAACCTTATTATCACCATTAACCTTCGATTTTATACGTAGATTTGTCGATGATATTATAATTGTAAAAGAAGATGAGATTATCGAAGCGATGAAGTTTTTATGGGAAAGAATGAAAATTATCGTCGAACCCTCAGGTGCTGTACCTTTAGCAGCGATTATTAAAGGTATAGAGCAAGGTGTAATGACTAAAAATACTAGAATTGGATTAATATTATCTGGAGGAAATATTGATTTGAGCAATTTTTTTAAAATATATAAGAAAAAAAATCCATAAATAATTCTTGATGCTTACTCCAAATCTAACATCATATCGATAATTGGTTGTTCATGTGCAGCAGAATTGGTTTTCAAATCAACAAAATTTGCATTCTCAATAGTGTTCGCAATTAGCTGCGTTTCTTCAACATTATGCAATTTATCCTCTGTGGCACCAATTAAGTAGCATTTGGATGAATGACCATCAATCAATGGCAAATCCTCAAGAATTGAACTTCCTTTCCAAGCTTTAAGTGTTTTCTTCAAACGATTTGGTTCTGCTAAATCGAGTGCCAATAGGTATTTTTTCTTCTGTAGAGGATCTGCTAATTCATTTGTATATTTTCTTATTACCACTTTTTTCAATATTGGTTTGCCTAGATACTTATAGGTCAGGTTATTAGTCAAAGGAAGTAGAAGATTAAAAACAAATGGATATTTGAATACTAATGCTGGACCTACTAGTATCACATGTGCAGGTATGATTTCTTTTGCTGCTACACAATGAATCAGTGTTGTAGATCCCAGTGAACTTCCAAGTGCGATTACTTTGTCAGATTTAGAATATAAATGATTATATGCTTCTGTACAATCTGCGATCATCCGTTCTTTACTTATTTTTGCACCTTTCTTTAATACTGCTGTATATTTTTCGCGTGATTCTACATAATCAATTCGGTAGTTTGCTTGAGCCATTCCCTCAAGCACTTCTATCCATGACAGAACTAAG
The DNA here is from genome assembly GCA_964600735.1 of uncultured archaeon. Lineage (GTDB taxonomy): Archaea > Asgardarchaeota > Heimdallarchaeia > Heimdallarchaeales > Kariarchaeaceae > LC-2. The sequence continues at coordinate 18,716 of CAZRLL010000013.1, read as the reverse complement.
GTATTCATACCAGGAAATAAAAATAATATTCCTTTAGCATCATTTGGATGGTAATAGAGTCTACGCAATGAACTTTCGTCAGACATTTCAATATAATCAATATTGAAAATTTCTGGGATATCAACATCTTTGTATTTAGATTGCATTAGAACAATTTTTATTATTATATTGTTATTTTTAAAATTCGCGGAGAAGAAGATAACGACAAGAATAAAATTATTTAATTTTTAGAGTGATTATTTTGGAAAATTATTCATCTTTCATATCATAACGGATTAAATCACCGAATGGAGGTTCAATCTCGCTTGTCATTACCCATAATACTGGATAGTTATGATTGAGGCTAGGAAAACTACCATATCCATCGGTAAAATAGATCAAAATGTCTGGATTTATTCCTTCCTTTTCGACCCATTGAAAGACTGGAATAAAAGATGTTCCTCCCCTGCCTAGAAATACTCGCCCTTCCCACGGAAGTGGGGATCCATCGATGCTTTGACCATCTTCGATTACCAAAACTTGTTGAATTTTTGCATCACAATCGATTAGTGTCATCTTCAATGATGAGAATGAAGAGATGATTCCGTGAGTTTCTGTAACGAATGATGTCAATTCATCCGTAGATATTGATCCGCTGGTATCGACAGCAATTATTACGTTTAAGTGTTCTTTTATTGTCGATGGTAGATGAATATCCATACCAATCATTCGTCTATTTGCTGGAACCCATTTCCAGTCACTCATCACTGTATGTTGAAGATATTGGATCAAAAGAGCATGCCAAGGTAATTTGGGATTAATTAATTGATCAATTATTTCCTTCATCGCACCCGGAATAGTTCCTTTACGTTTAGCTTGGATCCAACCTGTTCGAATAATTCCATCAAATCGACCTTGCTCTAGCTTAGCTAGGTCATCTTCCATACCTAGTAATAATTCTTGCATTGCAATTCCGAAACTACAGGGATTATCAATTCCCGAGTAATCTAATACTTCATCCAATATAGAAGAATCAAATTCCTCTTTAGCGTACCGATTTATACTAGATTTTGGGTGATTCACTGTAGTATCATCTTCGTTATTGATACCTACAAGGCTTTTAGCATAATCATATAAAGTAGTATATGCATTCTCTGCCGATGTATCCCTAAGTGTTTTTGGGATTTTTTCTATTGTATCAACTTCCCAGGTCTTTGATAATGCCGAATTTGATTTTGTTTGGTTGAAAATTCCATTATTTTCAGTAAGAAGTCGGTAGGATTCAGAAACAATCATCCTCGTAGTCACGTCAGCTGAAATATTCCATATATCGCTATTTCGTTCGAACATTCTTTTGTGATGTTTCATTATCAAGTGAGTAACTAGATGCATTAATATGCCTTTCAACCGTTCTTTAGGTTTGTTTTCTGTAAATTTGGGATTAAAATATAGTCTTCTGGTGTCTGCAGCATAAGCAGGAATTCGAATATCATTTACAGGATATATCTCGAGATGGCCTAGAATATATCCAAAAAAGGGCATGTCTAAAAATAAGGAGCTCCTTGACTGAGAAAGTCTAACTGCTTCATATTCACCCTCAGGTGAATCATCTTTTTCAAAAATACTGGGTAGCTCAAAGAATTGTTTTATACTGGTAGGAAGCTCCTTATCACTCATAATTATCATTCACGTAATAAATAATATATTTCCTAATGTTATTTTTAGGTTTCTTTGGTTATAAGATTGACTGAAAGGGGAAAAAATTGAGAATGATTTTTTAAATTCATTTACTCATTTTCATACAATTTTTATTTGGTTTGCGAG
>CAZRLL010000013.1:6636-16813 GCA_964600735.1 uncultured archaeon | reverse complement strand
TTCATATCACCATTACTATTCAATTTATTATCGGAAATTTCAAATGAAGCCAAATTAGAAGAACTATAATTTAAGGGAAAGATTAGCTTTGTTAAGAAATGTGGACGTATTTGTCTTGGGTGCAGGTCCTGGAGGATATCCTGCAGCTATTCGAGCAGCCCAATTACGAAATAGTGTAATAATTGTGGATAAAGGATATATTGGTGGTGAATGTTTAAACTTCGGATGTATTCCCTCTAAAGCGTTAATTACCGCCTCAAAGTTTTATTACAAACTACAAAATGAGGTATCGAAATTTGGTATAAAAGGGGGTAAAAATACAACAATTGATATGGCAAAATTGCAGAAATGGAAGGAAAGTATACAACGCAGATTAATTAACGGCATTAAACGATTATTTAAACAAAACAATGTGGAACTAATTTTAGGAACAGCTCGATTTATTTCTAAAAATCAGGCTGAGATTATTTTAAACGAGGGTGGTAAAGAAATTATCAGTTTTAAGAAAGCAATAATAGCGACTGGTGCAGAATTTGTTTCCATTCCTAAAATAAAAATTGATGAAGTAGATATCTTAAGTGTAAAAGGTACATTGGGATTAATTAAGATCCCCTCTGATTTTTTAGTAATAGGTGGCGGAGTGATTGGATTAGAATTAAGTATCGCGTTTGCCAAACTTGGTTCTAAGGTTACGGTAATTGAATTACTACCAGAGCTTATGACAGGAGTGGATCGGAAACTGGTAAAAGTTGTAAAGAAGCAACTTAGAAAGCTAGACATTTCAGTAATAACGGAGGCTAAGATAACAAGCGTTGATCGGGATAAAGGGAAGTTATTCGCCATTGTAGAAACTAGTACAGGTGTGAGGAAATTTGATGTAGAGAAAATTTTGATGGCAGTTGGTAAAAAAGCATCATCAGATCATATTGGACTTGATAAACTGGGAGTCAATACCAATGCCAGCGGATTTATTCAGATAGATGATAACATGATGACCAATATTCAAGATATTTATGCAGTGGGCGATTGTACTGGAATGCCATTTTTAGCACATAAAGCAACAAAACAAGGGATATTTGCTGCAGAGGTAATTTCAGGTCATAAATCAAAAATTAATTTAAATGTGGTACCAAGTGTTATATTTACCGATCCTGAAATAGCCTATGTTGGAATGTCAGAGGAAGATGCAGAGAAATCTGGATATTCAGTAAATGTAGAAGAAGTACCATATGGTATTTCTGGAAGAGCATTATCAATGCTGGAAAGTGATGGATTTATTCAAGTTATCAGTGATAAACAAAATAATTTGATATTGGGTGTTCAGATGGTGGGTTCGTTTGCATCTGAATTAATTGGTGAAGCTACCTTGGCAATTTCGATGGGATTGACTGTTAATGAACTAGGATCTAGCATACACCCCCACCCGACATTATCGGAATTATTAATGGAAGCTGCAGAGGCTAATCTTGGAAAAGCAATTCACATAGATAAAAAAATCTTATAGATTCCGATTAATCTGTTTTGAGGTCACAAATATAATAAATTGTAATGGGTGTTTAATAAACATTCATATTTATGATTACCAATAGAATATTGATATTTGTTGCAGAGCAGTGGCATGATACTATGGCTGAGAGCTATGGTATTCTTCATCATTTTTATGCTCCAATTTACTCCAATACCTGGACAAGCACCTAGCCTGCCTAATGAGGATCAGAAAGAATATTATGGACTCTATTGGGGAGCTGCTGGTATATCCCTCTCCCTATTAGAAATAAGTCAAAGTGGATTATTAAACGCTGATCAAAAAGAAAAATCAATAAATGCTGCTGAAACTGGATTGAATTCAATATGGGAGAACCGATATCAAGAGAATGATACTAAATTTGCTACATGGCGTAAATTTTCAGAGGGAGGGATTTATCCTGGACAGAAATACGGTGCTGCTGGGATTATTAAGGTTTTCAAAAGTGCATATGAGATTACGGGTAAAGATAAATACTTGGAATATGCAATAGAAGCAATTGATGAATTATTTCGAGGGGCAGCAAATTCAACCACCTATCCATCTTGGCCATATTCATATTACAAATTTCGTAATCCATCTGGGATAGCCATTACTGATATTAAATATGGAAGTCTGGGCATAATTGATGCCCTACTTGATGTGTATCAGATAACTGGGAATGATGAGTTACTAATTAAAGCCCAACGTACGGCCAATTGGTTATATTTAATTTCTGGCAATACTACTATTAATGGAAAATCTAATAAAATAATTCCTTGGTATGATCCACTCGATGCAGCTGGAGTATATCTTACACCCTATGGTCAAGGGAATGCAGGAGCGATCCCGATATTAATCCGTTTAGCAAGTTTATCTCAAATATCATTTTGGATGGATTGGGCTGAATTTATCCTAGAATGGTTAATTTCAATTCAGCAAGAAAATGGAAAATGGGTTTATAACGTAGCTCTTCCAGATATGTTGGGAAGGACAACCAGAGATCTAGGAGTAGCAGGAATTGTTGAAGCATTAATTTTTGCGAAGAATAATGGATTTAACAAATCACATGTGGATGATTCAATTCGTTCAGGATTTGAATGGTTATCTTTACAATTGCAACAAGACACAACCCATTTTCAATATCCACAGATTGAGGGAGACAGGGTGGGAAAACTTGATATGAGTGATGGATTAACCGGGATTATTCATAGTTTTCGCTTGAGTGGAATTGATCAGTTCAGGGATCAAACGATATCAGGCTATAATTGGCTGTTAGATTATGGAACCTATAATTATTCACTTGAAGGAGTACAATTAATCGGGCTGCTTGGAGATACAATGACTGGTCATTATATGGATTTATCCTACTCGAATGGTTTAGCAGGTGTGCTATTGGAACTACTTGAAGTCTATGAATCTAATTTTTTGGTAAAAAGGAATGAGGAATTATTGAAAACAATTTCTGCAGGTATTGACACAATCTTATTTTACCAATTAGATAATGGTCTTTGGCCAAGACAAGTATCGATATCAAATGAAAATCAACCTGATTTCATTAAAACCAAAGAAAGAAAATCTGGAAATAATATAAATTATATTTTTTTAGGACTAATTTCATTTTCAGCTATTAGATTGAATAAAAAAAAGATGTTAGTGTGTAGGAAATAATATTAGAAAATCTGTTGTGGGAGCTTTGTACGCTTAAGAACTACGTGGGTTTTTGTATTTTCAACTCCCTCTATAGATCTCACATGTTCAATTGCCATTTTAAGATCACTATCACTGGTGGTATGAAAAATCACTATCAGATCAATGTCACCTGCGGTCTCATAAATAGCCTCTATACCCTTATCCACGTTTTGAATAATTTTCTCACAAATAATTGATGGTTTCGATTTACCGGTGATATAAATTTCAACAACAGCACGCATCCCAAGTAATTTTTCATTGACTTGAATAGTAAATTTTTCGATAAAATTATTTTTAATTAGCTTATTTATCCGCTTTCTAATCGCTCCTTCGGTTACATTCAATTTTTTGGCTAACTCGGTATTTTTCATCCTTGAGTTTCCTAAGAGCAGTTTTATAAGATCTCTATCGAAATTATCAAGTGAATATCTACTACTTTCCATTATAATTTTACAAGTTTTTATATTTATTAAATCGTTTCGAATTTCGAACGCTGATTTATAAAAATTTTAAGTTATTTATTTTCTAATCCATGATGACCAATAATTTATTGATATTAGTAATTACTAAAATCGGACTGTATGTCAATTTTACATCAGAAAAATCATATCATTTTCTTGAAGTTTTAAATATCAGCTAAATGTTAAAATCTTTTGGATTTAGTTGGATCTCCAGAAAACAATAGTTAATAGAAAATGTTGGATACATTTAATTCACGAGATATCCTTAAGTATTCTAGTTACTAATTAACATAATGGCAACTGATAATCTAGCTGAGATTAAAAAACTTATTCAAGAAGGTAGATTAGATGAGGCAGAATCAAAAATAAATGAAGAAAAAGAAGAACCAGAAGTTCTATTATTAAAAGCAAGATTAGCTCATGATAAGGGTGATTATGATCCGCAAATTCAATATGGAGTAAGGTTGCTATCTTTGAAAAATCTAAATTTAGCTTTGACATTTTCAGCGATTTATTGGACGTCTTGGGGGATGTTTAGAAAAGGGAACTACGAAAACGCCTTTTCATTGGCAAGTGATGGTTATGATAAGCTAAATGATTTGAATCCTGATAAACGAGATAATCTTCAATCCGAGGAAGCATTAATCTTGAAATCATTGGGATCAATTTCCAATGAGATGGGCAATATTGAAATTTCACTGGAGTACAAAAAAAAAGGATTAGAACTGGCAAAGAAATTAAATGATATATTATTAATCTCAGCATTTCAGAATAATATTGGAAGATTATATTATCAAATTGGAAATTATACTCAGGGTTTGTGACAGTTAAACCAATATTATGATTCAACCTAGGTGGAATTCAACCTAGGTGGAATAAAATGTACAAATTAGTACATGATTATAAAGCGAACGGTAATTTGGAACAGATGCAGAATATTATTGCATCCCATAGGAATATAATTGAAAGGATGAACCAATCGGGAATTATTCAGTATCTCAACCAGATAATCCAGTTTTACCATTGAAGTTTTTTGATTTTGTTCAATAAATAGATGGTGTGATGTGACTGTTAAATCAATATTAACATAAAAGTATACATTTGAGGAATTTCAATTTTCCAATTGCCGTATATTTAAGAAATTATGCGGTGAACAATTAGAATATTGGCAAAGAATTTGGATCAGGACTCAACAATTTAAAACTTTGATAATCCTATGTCTATATCAATAAATATACAGGGATTTAATGTCTGAATTTGAATATATAGTTGAAACAAAGGATCTAGTTAAGCACTTTAACAAAGGTAAAGTAAAAGCTGTTAATGGCCTGAATCTAAGAGTCAAAAAGGGAGAGATTTATGCTTTTATTGGTGCTAATGGTACTGGTAAAACAACCTCCCTTAACATGATATCAGGGGTATTATTTCCAACGGCTGGGAGTATCCTTGTAAATGGAATGGAGATGCCAAAAGAAAGACAAAAAATATCTCGCCATATTGGCATTGCCCCTCAAGACTATAGTGTTTATTTGGATCTTACAAGCAGTGAAAATATTTTATTTTTCGCTAGTTTATATGGTGTGCCTAGAGAGATTGCTATCACTAGAAAAGACGAATTACTCAAAATTATGCATTTAAAAGAAAAAGAGGACACACTTGTAAAAGATTTGTCAGGTGGAATGAAACGAAGAGTTTCTATCGCCTGTGCATTGATTCATCAACCAGACTTAGTTTTGTTTGATGAAGCAACGGTTGGTGTGGATCCTGTTCTTAGGCAATGGTTTTGGGAATATTTCCGATCACTACGCGATAATGGGGTAACCATAATCATAACTAGTCATGTAATGGATGAGGCGGAAAAAGCTGATCGAATTGGATTGATAAGGGCTGGAATTTTAATTGAGGAAGGGACACCTAAAGAATTGAAGAAGAAATATGGTGTAGCCACAATAGAGGAAGTATTCCTTATTCTAAGCAAAGGAGAGAAAAATGATGAGTGAGACTACCGAATTAAGTAAATTCTCGATTTTTCGAGTGCTGACAGTATCCAAACGGGTTATTAAACAAATTACAAGGGACCGTAGAACATTTGGAATGTTAATCGTAATGCCCATTTTGATCATGTTAGTCTTTGGTATCGCACTAAGTGGCGAGGTTAAAAATATTCCAATTATTATTGATAATCAGGATCAGTCCATTGATACAGGAATCATATCTTTCAATGCAGGAGATCAAATATTTGATTCTTTAGAAGATGATAACCGAGTTAATTTGAAGACAGACACCTGGAAAGAAGGAGTGAAATTAGTCGAGGATGGTGAATATTTCGCTTCACTATTAATTCCAAATAATTTTTCTAAAAATCTGGCTGCAAAAATTAATGGATCTGATGTTCAATTAAATTTGAAATTACACATTGATGCCACTAAACCTTCAATTAGAGGTAGTATACTTGGTGCAATCAGGGATGCATTGGAATCTGCATTGGGATCTCAGGGAGTAGAAATTACTGAAACAATTGCATTCAATGGTGCAGAATATACTGGACTTGATACAGCAATTCCAGCGGTTATGGGCTTTGTGCTAACATTCCTTATCCTGCTCATCTCACTTTTAACACTAGTTAGAGAAAATATTGGTGGTACTTTACACAGATTATACACTACACCATTATCTAAATTTGAAAGGTTACTTGGATATGTGATTGCGCTGACGATGATTGGATTGATCGAGGTAATGGCAATTTTGATAATAAGCGTGTTTGCTTTCGGTGCAGTCGTACAAGGAAGTATTCTATTACTGATCGCTAGTGCTTTCTTATATGCATCAGTTAATGTTTTACTTGCTGTGCTATTATCGAATTTCGCAGAGAATGAATTACAAGCTGTGCAGATGGCACCACTTACGGCATTACCCTCCATGGCATTATCTGGGATGCTAGTACCTGTAAAAAGCTTACCAGCATTTGCTCAATTTCTATCTAATTTCATTCCTTTGACATATGGAATTACCATATTTGAAGGTATTATGCTCAAAGGATTTGGAATCAAGGAGTTATGGTATGAGTATTTAGTATTATACCTCATGGGATTAATATTGTTAGTATTGGCCTCTTTAACAGTGAAAGACCACTACGATGCGTAGATATTTATTGAGAAATTCAGTCATCCGATGGAAATTAGACAATTCAATTTATCTGTAAATCAGCAATCTTATATTATTCAGTGATTGATTACATTTGTGAAGTACTGCCCAACTTGTGGTGATCAACTTGAAATGTCTGGTGGTCAATACTGTGGAAAATGTGGTTCCGAAATATATACAAATCAATACCAACCAAAAATTCAGCAACTTCATCGTCAGAATTCCCAATATCCGGTCAATCAACCAACATATCCACCTCAACAAATGTATCCAACTCAATATGATCATTCAACGGATTATGGATCCACATCCAATCTTCGTGTTGTCATTGTGATTAATTGGGTCATTGTTGCCCTAATTGTTGGAATGGCATTAATTGTATGGTTATTGATTAGTATATTTGCTAGTTTGGGTAGTGGAGATAGTGAGGGTCAATTTATTGCTATATACATAGCTGGGATTATAGTAGGTGTAGCAGTTTTATTAGCGTTATTGAATATGCAGTTGAGTAAGCACAATAACGCCGCACGAATTATTTTCTTAGTATTATCTATTCTCAGTATTATCTCCCAATTAGTTTCCATGGCTAATGCTATTTATACACTCAATATCCCGATTGCACTATACAATATTTATGTTGTATACGTTCTAGGCTTTGATAAGGAAACGATTCGACTATTTGATCGGCACAATATATGACTCTAAATTTCCAACAAATCTGCTTTGGTCACGATACCAACTAATTTTCCTTCATTAATAACTAGTACTCCGCTATATCTTCTTAACAATGGGGTAATTTCTCTCAATTTCGTACTCTTGGGTACGCATGGCATTATCTCACCCATGATATCCTCGGCATTTGCGTCTCTAAGAGAATGTATATCCTGATATTTATCAAGTAAATCAAGGGTGATTGTTTCGGATATTGTTCCAACAACAGTTTTGTTTTGCACCACCGGGACCTGTGATATTGATTTCTCCTTCATAATATCTAAAACTTCGCCAAGAGGCGTTTTTCGAGAGACAATGGTCAATTTTGTGGTCATTATTTCAGAAACTTCAGGATCAAAGAGCATTTCTTCCTGTAATAGCAACTCAAACATTTTTATAGCTGTCTCATAGGATGGTATTTGCAGACCGCTCTCATATTTTGGAATGGTAGATTGAGATATACCTACTTTTTCTGCTAGTTTTGACTGTGACCATCCAATTTTCTCTCTTAATACCTTTATTTCTTTTATTTTTGGAAACTTAATAACGTTCACCTTTTCATTTTAATTCCAAAAACGATACCAGGATTACTAAAATCGAATTATAAATTACGATTTAATTACTTTTTCTCTTTAATATTCCAATAATACTAATTTTTATCTAATAAATATGACTAATATTAATAGACAGTAATACATATGTAATATGAATATGCCTAAAATTCGAGGAGCATTATCAGGATTTCATCCACTTGGAGAGGAATTAATTCAAGCGATTCTTGATTTTAAATATGGTAGAGCTGGTAAAGATATAGTTAAAGGATTATTCCAGAAGGAATTGACTGCCCTGATCCGATTACAAGAGGATTTAAAGGAATTTCCAGTTTTATCCACTGGCTCATTTGGAATTGAAGACCTGATCAGACCGTTTACACGTTCATTGCCTGCTCTTCACTCATATGAGGAACTCGGAGATTTACCAATTAATAGAATACACTTTACAAATACTTTTTACCGTCAACCTGCCATCAAAGAAGAGCTACCCAATACCGCATCTGTTTTAATATCGGATGTTCACAGCCTGAGCGACGAGAACTCATATTCGCATGATTTCCTTTCAGGTAAAAGGGGGAGAATAATTATTCCTGGTCCTGTGAGTTTCGCATCACTTATCTCAAAGGAATCAAACCCTTATAGCAAAATGGAGGACTTAATAGAGGCGAGTGGGGATTATTTAGCTGCTGAATTATTAACCTTACCTGAGCAATATGTAGAGATCCAGTATGATGAACCAAGTTTAGTCTGGGAACGGATTCCGCGAACTTTGCGACCAGCAATAACCTCGGCATACGATAAATTATCGCGGGTTACTGATGGTAAAAAGACCATTATTTCTACTTATTTTGAGAGTTGTGAGAATATTTTATCATTTTTACTTGATTTACCAGTGTCTGGTGTTGGAGTAGATTTCACCAAGACAAATATTCTATCAATTAGTGATTACTCATTTGCAGGTAAAATATTACAAGCAGGAATTGTGGATGCGCAAAATTACATACCTAATGAAGAAGGAGAACTGGACAATTCGATAAATCAATTACTAGCGAATTATGTTTCAGGATTGAATGAATTAAACCCTGATGAAATTGTCGTCACACCAACCACAGGCTTAGAATATTTACCCAGAGAGATTGCAGATCAAAAGTTACGCCAAATTGCAGATATTGTCAATATTGTCAAAGGAGGATCATCATGAGTACTAATATTTCATTCTTAACCCATGAAGTTGGATCACTAAGAAAACCAACTGTATTTGTCAAATCAGCTCGTCACGAGACACTTGCTGAATCCGATTTTGAGGATTTTTCGAAATTCTGTCAATTAATTGGTTATGAAGAAAGTCCAGCTGAATTGGTTGAATTGTTAAAACAATCAGGACCAGACAATGAAAATGAATACCACGATCAGCTTGCCCGTTGGCGAGTCAGACTGAATATCAAATACAAAGAAAGTACAGGCATTGACCTTATTGACGCAGGTGAATGGGTGAGAAGAGAGATGTATCAGCACATAGTGGATAATGACGCTGTTACTGGCATTAAAATGTTAAGCCATGTGAGAAGCTTTGATTACAACTTTTACAAACCAGGAATTTACAGTAATAAAATATCCTATGATAATAACAGGGATATTCATTTACAAGAGTACAAATGGGCAGTTGAGGATGCCACCAAGCCATTAAAAGTATGTTTAACAGCTTTCAATACTGTGGCTGAATGGTCCATTCAGGGCAGGGCTAACTTTGATGATTTTATGTTTGAGCTGATTGATGAGATATTTGTACCTGAAACTATTAAATTATTAAACGAAGGAGCTTCTTGGATCCAGATGGATGAACCGGCACTGACTACGCACCCCAGACACATCTCATCATTTGTTGATGGCTGGAATTACTGGGTGGATAGGATCAAACCACATCTAAAATCAGACCATATACTATCATTGCACAATTGTTTCTCTAATTATGATCTGTTATGGCCGATATTACCTGAGTTAAATAGTTTGGGTGCATTAACACTGGAATTCGCTAATAGGGATAGCTGGGATCTGGGTGTGAATGCAAAAAATCGCAAAGCATTTCATGAATGCATAAAACCCCTGAAATC
>CAZRLL010000013.1:0-6626 GCA_964600735.1 uncultured archaeon | reverse complement strand
AAATCATTATATGAGGAGGAAACTGGTTTCAATGCAAGATCAGCACTGGGAGTATTACCGGTACATACCGACCACGAAACCACACCAGAACTCATCAGAGATCGGTTACTATATGTCAACGACATCATTGGAGATCCCAAGCTAGTTCTAGGTGCTCCTGATTGTGGTTTACGACAGAGGAGTTTACCCGTAGCCCATAAATTGCTAGAAAATCTGACCAAAGGAGCCCAACTGGCAAGAGAAAATCTTGAAAACTGATTTAATAAGGTTGGTAAGTTGATGAAGCTCTCAGTTGAATTAGAACCTCCAGCTGGGGCTTATACATACACGGAAGAAAGAGAAGCATCAATTGAGGATGAAATTGCTAAATATATCGGAAGGGTTGAGATGATATCAATAACTAATCGCCCGGTATTTGGGCTTTCAGCAATAACTATGGCTAAGAGAGTACATCGTCTAGTGAATAAACACAAACAAACCCGTGTATCACTGCATCTAACTACCAGGTTGTCTCATCACGATATGTTCAGAAATGTACTTGATGCCCATCGGATAGGTTTAACTGACCTACTACCCATACTAGGTGATCCCCGGGGACCAAAAGACTTCAATTATTTTAAAAATGGGTTTGATATTCTCGGTTTCATCTCCTATCTGAAAACAGGAAGAGTTGAGTTTCTAACCAGCAGGTTTAGAGAGATGTTAAAATTGGGTAGACTGGTGAAACCCATAGAGAATGCTAAATTTAATATTGGTTCAGTAGTCGATCTTAATCCTGTAAAGTTTATCGATGATGGAAAGAAGGTAAATATCCGAGATCAACAAATTCTCTACGCCCAAAAGAAAGAACGGTCTGGAGCAGAATACCTGATTTCCCAGGGCATATTTGAAGCTCAGGATTATTTTGATTTTGTTGATGCTGCAAATCTTAGTATTCCTATCATTGTCGGGTTATTACCTGCTAGGTCCAGATTAATTGAATTATTCGGACTCCCCATTAGTCCGCTAAAAAAACAAACCTTACGTGCACAACTTACTAGCAGAGATGAGGCAATAGTTGGCAATCAGATGACACGAGAGGTATTTGACCATTTAGAGCAAGGAGGGTGTAAACAGGTCCATATTTACTCAATTGGAAATCCAAATAATTTCTTGGAAATTACTGGAATTGATGATTTAGACAAGTCACACAATCGATTAAATTTTGAAGACCAACCAAATAATCGGGATATCGAGTCCCGATAAGCAAACATGGAGAATAAGATGACAAAGATAAATTTTTACACTTCAGAAAGTGTGACCGCTGGACATCCAGACAAAGTAGCAGATCAAATTTCTGATGCTGTACTGGATGAGATTTTACGAAGAGACAAAGAATCTCGAGTCGCTTGTGAGACATTCGTGACCACGGGTCTGGCTATGATCGGAGGGGAGATATCTACTGAAGGTTATGTAGATCTTCAACGAGTAGTAAGAGACACTATCCAAGAAATTGGCTACGAACATCCGGACATGGGCTTTTATTATCGGGACATTGCGGTTATCAATATGATTCATGAGCAATCACCAGATATTGCCCTAGGAGTGGTTAAGCCATCACCTGAAGAACAGGGAGCTGGTGATCAGGGATTGATGTTTGGCTATGCGACCAGGGCAACACCCACCTATATGCCCTTGCCAATCTCAATGGCTCATAAATTGACCTTCGGATTATCCAAACTTAGAAAAGAAAATACCCTGAGTTATCTCCGACCAGATGGGAAATCACAGGTAGCTATAAAATACATCAATAAAAAACCAGTGATAGTAAGTAATGTGGTAATAGCTGCCCAACACTCAGAAGATGTTTCCTTGGAAAAGATCAAAGAGGATCTAACTGAACTGCTGATTATTCCTGTATTGGGGGATTATTACAATAAAAATGAGACCAACATAATCGTTAACGGTACTGGGAAATTTGTCATTGGGGGGCCACATGGTGATACTGGATTAACTGGCAGAAAGATAATTGTTGATACCTATGGAGGTCACGGAAGTCATGGAGGTGGCTGTTTCTCAGGAAAAGATCCCAGTAAGGTTGATCGAACCGGTTCTTATGCAGCAAGATACATTGCTAAAAATGTCGTTCATGCTGGGTTGGCTGATAAATGTGAAATCCAAATTGCATATTCTATTGGGGTACCTGAACCTTTCTCATTTAATGTAGAGACCTATGGCACCAACAAAATCCCAGAGGAGGATTTAACCAAGAAAATACAAGCAAATATCGATCTAAGGCCAGGAATGCTTATCGAGAGATTTGATCTGAAAAGGCCAATTTATAAGCAAACTGCATCTTATGGTCATTTCGGTAGGGAAGATGTGGAGTTTCCTTGGGAAAAACTGGATTTATTTTAAAAATTTTACAAAAATTATATACGTTTTCTAAACCTAATAAAAGAACCAAAATTACAGTATAACCAGACCGATAAATAAGTAGATAATTTGCCTTAAAATTTGCGACCTATCTTTTGGAATCAGTTAAATAGAGCTATCCTATAAATTTTTTAATCTTCTCAATACCATCAGTTATAGCTTTATTACCATTAGCAAATGATATCCTAATATATCCCTCGCCTGCAGGTCCAAAAACGCGACCTGGCATAATTGCAACACCTTCTTTTTTCAATAACTCCTTGGCCCATTTAATCGAATCTTTGAGTCCGTTGATCTTAACCCAAGCATAAAAAGCCCCTGATGGTGGTGAATATTCCACAGGTAGGTCGTTTAATAAATTTGTCATCATGTCTCTCCTTCTTGGCATTATTGATGAAATATACTCTCTCATGGTTTCAATATTACTAAGAGCAACAATACCTGCAATTTGAGCAAAATTTGCTGGACATGTAGAAGTAAGCTGGATGATTCTATCCATTTGGGATATGATGTCAGGATCTCCGAGAGCTATTCCCAATCGATAGGAAGGCATCGAAAAAGTTTTTGAAAATCCATTAATTATTACACCATTTTCCTTCCAATTTGGAATATCTATCAGTGAGATATTCTTGGAGCCTTCATAAACATACTCATTATATATTTCATCGCTTAATATCAAAATATTATATTCTGCACATACAGAAACAAATTCTTGCAATTTATTTAATGAAATAATCGCTCCAGTCGGATTAGATGGACTGTTGATAATCAATACTTTGGTTCTATTATCAATCAATTTTCTAAACAATTCCTTATCGAAATTAAAGTTAATGTCAATTGGAAGATACCTGCACTTACCATCAAGAGCTTGGACAATATCACAATAAGTAGGCCAGGACGGATCTAAAATTATAGCATTATCACCGGGGCGAATAATACTCCACAATAATGAAAAAACTGCCATCTTCGCACCTGACGTAATAATGATATCAGAAAGTGGATTTAAAAATTCATTCATTTCATTTTTGTAAAATTTTGATACCTCCTCACGCAATTCCAAAATACCTCGACTAACTGTATAGGATGTATGACCAGAGAGAACAGCGTCCGCTGTAGCCTCTAATATGTGAGCTGGGGGAGAGAAATCAGGTTGACCAATATCTAGATGAATTATATTACGTCCTGCTGCTTCTAGTCTTTTCGCCTCGGCAAAGATTTCAGAGGTCATAGAGCCTTTAATTTTGTGTAGTCGATCCGAAATATTCATAATACCAACATGTGAAAGGTTTAATTTAACTAAGAGAAAAATTCCTTATGGAATGATTTTATGGCTGTATTCAAATCTTTCTCTTTTAATGTAAAATGAAATGCACAAGTACTTGCACCAGCAGAAATCAATTCTACATTTATTTTTTCATTTGCCATTGTTCCAAATACTCTCGAAGCAACACCTGGTGTTGTAGCTAATCCCTTCCCTACTAAACAAATTAATCCAATATTGTCATCTATCTCAATATTATCAACTACAGCATGATTTAGTCGGTTAATTGCATCGATGCACTTTTCTAGATCATCTCGATTTATTAAAAAAGCAATGCAAGTCTGAGAGGTTGCTATTGATATTATTGATATATTTTGATCTTCAACTTTCTTGGAGATTGTGGCAAAACGACCACGTTTGTTTCCCTCCACACTGGTATATACTTTTAAAATAGACAGACTTCTCATATGTGATATACTCTTTATTATATCTGGTGTCTTTTCAGCTTGATTTGTTATCACCGTGGTCGCGTTCAGATCATCTATATGCCTGACAAAAATTGGTATCTCTTTCAATCTAGAAGGACCTATGGCTCGAGAATGAAGTAGAGCAGCTCCAAAATATGATAGTTCCGCTGCTTCATCATACGAAAGTTGGGAAATAGTGTGTGCATTATCTACAATATTAGGATCTGCACTCATGAAACCATTTACATCCTTCCATATCGTAACTGATGCAGCATCGAGAATATAACCAAGTACCGTAGCCGTGTAATCTGTACCAGATCTGCCAAATAAGGTTACAATACCAGATTCAGATATTCCATAAAATCCGGGTACAATTATAACCTCATTTCTTCTGATCAGCTCATGAAAAATTGGTCTTGATTTTTTTTTACTCTCTTCAAGCAAAGCCATGGAGGAGGTATGTACTCCATCTGTTAAAATTAAATCTTCAGGATATGCGACATTACAACGGATTCCAGCATTTAAGAAATATTCATTTACTACGACTACAATCAGTCTTTCTCCAAAAGTTAACAAGAGATCATGGGTCCGCGGTGTTAATTCTTCAGTGTATAAGACTCCAAACAACATTCTTTGGAGTTTCTGCAAAAGAATATCAACATGCCCTATAAATTTACTATTAGCAGGTAATAAATCGAGATGCAGATCTCTTAACCAAGCTATCAGTTCCATTATGTCGTTATCTTTAAATTTCTCCTTTTTTATTAAGCTAACCAGTTTATTTGTTACACCATGTGAAGCAGATAAGGTAATAACAATCTGACAATCCGAGGAAGATGCAACTTCGACCAGTCGATTTATTGAATTTTTTGAAGCTGTACATGTCCCACCAAATTTGTGTACCTGAATCATCTGATCAAACCTTGTGATTTAGCGAATTCTGCGTTAAGAACTGATCCACCTGCACCTCCCCGTATGGTATTATGAACCAGAATAAACGCAGAAATACTCTTACTATTAACACGAATACGTCCTATACTAACACTCATACCTTTAGCACTTTCAGGTTCTCCTGAATATACATCTAGGGCAGGTTGGGGGCGATCCGGTTGGGTTTGAATGGATATATGTGATTCTGGTGCGATATGAAAATGTGAAGGATCGAATATGGAACTTTTGACTTTCCTCATCTTTGTAATGATTTCAGATACATCTACAATGTTTTTATTCTTGGGGAAAACAGTTATTGATTCGAGATGACCATCGACAACTGGTACACGGGCACAATTTGCAATAATGCTAATGTCTGAATATTCTATTTTTCCATCGTTTGATATTTTACCAAGAATTTTTTTGGTTTCTATCTCAATCTTCTTTTCTTCATCTTTAATAAATGGAATAACATTATTGACGATTTTTAATCCACTTACACCGGTTAATCCCGCACCAGACATTGCTTGATATGTTGTAATGACTGCAGTATCAATTGGTATTATTTTTTGTAATTCTGATAGAAAAATAGAAGATCCCGAAACACTACAATTGGAATTGGTAATAATAAAACCATCAGAATCAGACATCTTCCGTTGTCTGGATACCAAATGCAAATGCTCACTATTTATCTCTGGAATTAAAATTGGGACTAATTCCTCCATTCGATATGCAGATGCATTTGAAAAGACAGAGACACCCTCCTCTCGAAGTTTACCCTCTAAATCAAAGGCAATTTCTGCAGGTAATCCGGAAAATGCAATATCAAAATCCATGGTAATATCTTTCAAATTCTTTATTTTCATTTGTTGAACATTAACGGGAGCATTAAAATTAGGTAGTCCCCATATATCTTCAACTCTTTTACCAGCAGTTTTAGATGATGAATATACCTCTTCCAATGAAAAAAATGGGTGATCAGCAAGAATTCGGATAAATTGTTGACCAATAAGTCCAGAAGCACCCAAAATCACACATTTCACTAAATATCCTCTCCCTGAAAATATTCGTTCACTGTTGACATGAAATCAACGAAATCATGGTGATCTTTATTGTTTGATAAGAGGGCTAATTTACCTACAGAAGCATTAAATGAATTATACAAGTCGTTCTTGGCTGGGTTTAAAAATTGAATCCAGTAATAAAGATAGGGATTTTCATCAAAGACGTCTCTTGTGGTATTAATTTGATTAAGAAAAGTTGTTCCCCCAAAATTCATTATTTTGTTGTAATCAATCCCAGAATTACAAATCAAATCTCCAAATACAAGATTTAAAGCATGAGGTAAACCTAAGGTTAACAACATGAGTTTATCGTGTTCATCTATATTAACATTAACAATATTTACAGCTGTCTCTAAAAATAGTTCCTTAAGGTCATCCTCTGCTTTTTTACAACCAGTATTACAAATAATAAGATTTTTCCCGTTAAGTGTTTTGACATCAGCTCCAAACATCGGGTGACAAGATGTGATATTTACGCCCTTATTAACC
>CAZRLL010000012.1:796-36129 GCA_964600735.1 uncultured archaeon | reverse complement strand
TATATTCAGCAATCTAGAAAGATGAAACGAAGTAGGGGTGAAAGACACACAAAAAATTTAAATGAGTCGATTCCCAAATTACGATTTTTTTGATCTCTTATTGTGATTTTCTTTCGCTCTACAGAATACGTAAGTAAAATATATCGCCCCAATAGCCCAAGATTGATAAAATGAAGATCTTCTATTAGTGGAAATTGATGAATTTGGATTTATAAATTTTGTAGTCTCACTAAAAGTAGTCAAATACTCAATTGAAACATCCGAAAGAATGGATCTTTGTCTTGTCCACAGTCCATCCTCATTCTGGTAGAATAATAGAGTATTAATTGCTCCAATTATTGCCTTTCCAATATCGATGTCAATATCATTTGATATGGGTGAGTTATAAATATCGATCATTTCACTCAACATTCCTGCAAGTCCCTCGGCATATGAAAAGTCGACAATATCGGTATGGTCATAAGTAGTAGACAAAAAAAACAAATTGTCATGTCCATTTTTAATTATAAAACATCCCTTGGATAAAAGCCATTCATATCCTAAGATAATTTTGCTATATTGGTCTGGTGTCAGAAAGGAATTTAAATCAAATAACGTTTTATAAATCCCGAGAGATCCCCGGTAAAATGTATTGAGTATTACCTTATCATCCATATTTTCAAAAAATCCTAGTATTTCTGAACTTTGTTCAAAATGATTGAATAGGTAGCGAATTCCTCTTTCAATTGAATTGTTGAACTTAGACAATCCACTAATTATCCCTAGTTGGTTAAGGCCATATATTACTCCCGCTACACCCTCATCAAGACCATTGATTACAAATTTAGACTTGTATTCATTATCCCAGCTCCCATCTTTATTTTGAATTTTAACCAGAAATTCTCCAAGTTGAATAGCCCAGTCTTTGATAGACTCCAAATTGCGAAAATTTGCATAACGATATAGAATGGGGGCAATTCCAGCAATTCCCCAACCATATCCAGTTTTAACTGGTAAAGTGGCATTTTCAACATAATACCAAGGGATGACCTCGTAAGTTTTCCCCTCCACATCGATTTCGACTTTAGTGGTTTGCAGCCAAGACACAAGTAAATCAGCATGGTCTAAATAAGAAGAATTTTGAGTCAATTCAAATAGTCTAAGATTTAATTCCAGTACACCAGCGGAACCATACTTTAAATCAGTTATAGGAATTCCTTCCTCTTGTGGTTTAAGGTAGGCATATGACCAGTGAGGTGTTGTTGACTCATTTAAAGCATAACTGGCGAGTGACCAATAGCCTTCTTCTGCTCGTTCTAACCAAACAACATCAGTAGTTACATTGTGGTAATCCAAGAAAGCACTGATTATGCCCACAGGACCATATTTTTTACCGGGATATATTACCTCCTGATCGGGTTCCCTGCTCCAAGTGGTTACTTTTCCCCCATCATATTCAATTCTGCTGTCCCACACCGAATTAAATACTTTTCCAGTTGATTCCAAGATTGATAAGTGCTTTTCAAGAGTTATATTTGATGATATAACCTTTAATAAAGCTTGAGCAATACCGGTTGCTCCATATTCATAACCGTAATACGTGGCATCATCGTAGCTGGGTAATTCTGGTACTTGGGAATTTATTGGGGCGGATGAAATAAGTAAGAATAGAAAACCAATTAAGAATAATTGTGGCCAATTCATTTATTCACCATTTTAGCAGCAGGTAGATTTTCAAATGTAATATGCCTTTTTATTAATACAAGTTAATAAAGCATCAAAAATGCGCGAATAATCATGTTGAAACCAACCGATTGATCATTGATTTACGATATAAATTGTATAAATGCTTAATATAATCTCAAATTTTGGATTTCATTTTTCATTCTTCACAGTAAGTTTACACGAGCACGCATTCTTTAGGATAATATTATTAAATTAAGTGAGCTCTATTCAGACTCTGAATTATTTGCGTAATAATAAAATCATTCAATGAGGTAGGAAGATAATTGACCTTTGCCAATTTAATTAAAGAATTTAAATTGATAAAAATTTTAATTATTGAAATTAACTGTAGCTGGGAGTTTACAATCCCATGTTATCAAAACTAAACCAATTTGAAAAAATCTCTTTCAAATCATCAATTTGACGAAATTATCACTTATTAGCCATTGCCTATATTTAATCAAATTGTTTGGATTCTACTACGTCATTTTGACCGCTTGGAAATTGGATAATGTCTCAAATATGGTGAATAAATTGACTCAATAATTTATAAATAAATTGATATTCTTTTGTTGCAGGGTCAAGTTTATAAGTACTACATAGGTTATTTATTTTAGGATGATTAGTTCTCAAGCAATCCTTCCTGGAGATATTATAAATAAAATCGTTGAAGTCTTTGGATCCACGATTGATCGCATTGAGGAGCTCTTTCTGACCGAATCGTTTGATATTATACATTACAGTTCAAAAGAGGGGTTGGATGAGTGGTTGGGCAGCGTAACAAAAAAAATATTCAACTTGATTAATTAAATCAATTTTAGAAATAGACCGGTAGAGAAAAACAATAAATATATCTAAATCTAAAAGGAATCATGCCAATTTTCGGCAATCGAATCGATTTTAATAATCTCAGAAGAAGGAATATTCAAGATGAAGAAAATGAAGATATTGGGCGAATTATCGATTTTGTATTAACAAAAGATTATCAGCTATCAAAATTTATTCTTGGTGGATCTAAACTAGAGGAATTTAAGGAACGGATTGGCCTGAAAATTGATGATGACCCAGTTGTTTCGGTTAATTTAATTGAAGAACCGAAAGAAGCTGATAACTACTCTTCTTATAAAATAAATGACAAAGGGGAGAATTTACTCCACAAATTACAAGAAGGGGCAATTAAGGAGACTGAACTGATATATTCAAATTTGAGTAAATTACCCGTTCACTCAAATGATGGACAATCGGTTGGTCGCATTGTTGATGCCATTTTTTGTGAGGATTCCACTGTTTGTTTTGTAATTGGTGAAAATCCATTGATAGAATTTTTAGAAAAAATTGGTCTTCTAGGGAATTACGATTTACTCCTTCCCACCAGTGAAATCAGTGAAATTAATGAAAAAAATATAATTATAAAAAAGAGCAAGGAAGAGCTAAGGGTACTGTTGAACAACCAAGAACATAATCATATCAAAGTAGCTGACTACAAAACTACACAAATTGCGAAACTAAAATCTGGGGTAACCAGATATTCCGGAGTTTTATACGGTCGATAATTGCTGTTTTAAGCAATGATAGTACAAAGAAATTAATCAATAAATCCACCAAGATAAACCTGAATACCGGAATTTGTCAAAATCGCTCTAGCAGTTGAAATCGTGCATAATGAGGCGATTAATTATTAAAACAATACATTAGTTAAACTAATGTTTTACTAACTAAAAAGCGCTTACATTGCACACACAAATCCAAAACCATCGCAACTTTTCAATATAAAACACCGATAATGATTATAATTTGATTAAACCATCACATTAAATGCACACATTCATACACTATTATCTTTGCGCACATTCTGAAAATGAGAATTTGGTTGTTTGTGGGTCTAAATGGCTATATTATAAATAATTAAATAATAGTATAATTAATTAGAAAATTGGTTACATTGTACCACTTCAATCAATTACAAACAACGATCAACGATTGAAGTTACATCAATCTATTACCAACGAGGGATCCGATGAAATATTTCACCGGATCATATTTTCACTGGTAATGGGTGGCTAAGGGGGTGGTGGATTATAAATTATTTTTGAATTAGTAGAATTTAGGTAAATATAATACGCTGATAATATCCTCATATGATAGCTACCGAATAATAGGTGGAGATCTGTAATGAATAGATTTTGCTAATTATATTTTTTTATCGAGATAATACTTAATACAGAAGAATTAATACAGAATATTATTACTAATCGATGATTAAAAACGGTCTTCGCTTACCAATCTAGCTCAATAAAACCTTGAATTTGAATATTAAACACCATGTTTGTCTCAATTTTTATAATGCTGGTTTAGCTGATCCACTCGAATGCAACTTGAGAATAGCAATCCAGTTTTAAATCAAATTTTTAGCCATCGGTCTATACGTAGGTTTGATCCTAATTTTAAAATCCCAAGAGATCATGTTGATCTGATAATAAAAGCGGGACAACAGGCAGCATCTTCCTGTTCGGGTCAGACATATTCAATTATCGAGGTAGATCCATCATATATTGAATCAATTTTACCACTCTGTGGTAATCAGAAATTTGTATCTGATGGATCTGTTTTTTTTCTAATCTGTGTAGATCTGGCTAGATTGCATAATATTGTTGAACATTCGGGGGGAAAAAATCAACAATGGCCCATGACTGGTTTTACTATTGGAGTATTCGATGCTGGTCTAATGGGGCAAAATATGGTTCTTGCGGCAGAATCTTTGGGATATACTACCTGTTTTTGTGGATCTTGTGCCGATCAACCTGATAAGATAATTGATTTACTAAAATTACCCCCACTGGTTCTACCTTTAACGGGTTTATCAATCGGCAAGGCAACTGAAGACCCACCGATTCGACCTCGATTACCAACCCAACTAATTCATCACCGCAACGTGTACAGGCAGTGCACTCGTCAAGAGTTGGAGGAAGGCATCCGATATATGTCCGAAAAATTAGCTGAGGAGGGATATTACTCAAAATATAGTGGAAGGGAAAATTATACCTGGAAAGAACATATGAAAAACAAATTCGGAGGTAACTGGCTAAATGGGGTTGAAGAAAGACGTATTGCAGCTATGAAACGACAAGAGTTCCTTTCCTGAAATTTTACAAATTGTGACTGAATTCTTAGAGATATTTAATTACTGGTTTTTTGAATTAATATTCATTAATGTCTCTTTACAGTGTTTATCTAATCTCAATTGATGGGAGACCAATTGTAGCTGAGATCTTTGAAAACCATCCAAATTTATTTGAAAAGCATTTATTTTGTCGATTAATTGCAACTCTACAGTCCAAAGTATACGAATTAATAAGAAATGGAATTGATATAATTCGTATTAATGATATAAATTATCATCTAAAGTATTTTGAGAAATTTCATGTTGTTATTGCCTGTGAATTGGCAAATTTAGATAGACACACCTTGGATAGAATCGGAAGAAGTTTTATCAAGGATTACAAAAAAAATTTTGCAAATTGGTCAGGAGAAGAAAAAGAATTCACTGATTTTCGAGTTAAAATCAAAGATATCATTGCAAAGTCAACAGATTTTAATTTCAGAAATCCAATTGATCCCTCTAAACCTCTTGATACTATCAACATATATCAATTACCGAAGGCATTACAAAGAACTGCTTTAGTTATGGCCACTTTGCAAATGGGAACAGTCAGAGAGATTGCTAGACAACTTGATGAGGAAACAGATATTGTCCAAGGTTATCTAACTATACTTCAACAAGAAGGTTATGTGGGAGTAATTGACAGGGGTGCAAGATCTATGTATTTTGCGATCTCCTAATTTCTCATTTACCCGTTAACTGGTCACTCTTCTTCCCCACAATTTTCTCTAGAGAAATAATCCAGGGAGCGATCTCGTATTTTAAAGGTTCATCAAGATCATAGAACAGGATACTTAATTGTTCCAATACCAAGCTTGCAATACCTTTCCTATATTCTTCCGCGTTATTATTGTTTAATGTTGCCAAACCCAGCCATGCCTTCCAAATGCGGGGTATGCCTTTCTGGGGAATAATTTGAAAGGATTTTTCAATAATTTCCTTCAACGGCGTTGTTAACACACTCCAATTATCCTCAGCCCTTTGTTTTTCATGATTTTCCAAATCAGATATTCTTTTGAGAGAATCAAACACAATTTCTCGAATAACCCTATTTTCAGAGGTATTCTCCAACAATTCAGACTGCGTGTGTATTTCTAATAAATTTTTAAGTAATTGCTGATTCATCGTGTGAATTTTTAATTTTTGATTGTACTTTCGCCAAATTTCTAGGATAAATTCTGTACTGAGGGCTAATCCTTCCTTCTCTATTACATGTTCGAATGAAAGAAGTTGATTGGCAAGTTCATCCATTTTTTTGAGAAATGATTTAAAGTTATATTCCTCATTTATTGATTTCTCCATCTTGGATAGTTCAGTCTTTGCCTTAGATAGAGCAACCACTGCAATTGGGTTTTCCCTTAGATAGCTTACTGCAATATCTGGATCAAGAAGAATCTTCTCTTTTAGTACTTGTAGGACTGGTGGAAGTGCATCTCGAGGTATCGGAGCAATCTCTTCATTCACAATAAATATTGAATAATTTTACTCATATATTGTTTATTAATTAATATAGAAGAAATGATTGCTAGATTGGTATTTTCATTATAAAAAATGTATGTTTGACAGATTATGAATAAAATAACCAGTAATACAACCTTAAATATTTTAATTTGAATAATACGCGTTTTTAGTTAGTGAAAAAAAAACTCTCCAATGACAAAAAAAGAAAAAAATCATCTAGACGTAGAGATAAGAAAAATGGATCTGTCGATGGAAAATCCATCCTATCTGAATTACAGAAGAGTTTAGATAATAAAAAACAAACCATTGAGAGAAAAAAACAAGAAATTAAAGAAATACTGGAAAATGCAGATAAATCAGGTGAAACAGTTTCAAAATCTAAAGCATCAAAAAACAGTTACTCTACTATTAAAGAAAGGGATCATGAAAGCCAGTTTCTAGAAAAAAAGAATGATACACCAGACACATCTGAACCTGAAGTAGTTGAGGGTCCAATAGCAGAAAATATTCTTCGTCAAAAACTACATGGAAAACGAATCACCCTCAAAGACCGGATACTAATAAGGCAAAAAGAAACACGTGAGATGTATCCAGATGGAGTACCAGAGAAGGAATACTTTCATTTCGAAAAAATCCCGGAAATTTCCCAGTATTTGTTACAAAACAATGTTAAAGTCGATGGATATAGGGAAAATTACTTTCATCGAATACTGAAGAAAAGGCTTATTCGCTTACGTTACAATAGTTATAGAGAGTATTACAAATTTCTGAAAAATAATCCTTCAGAAATTGCTACTTTCCGGGATTCTTTAAGTATCAATGTCACTAGATTCTTCAGAAACCGAGAGGTCTGGGAATATATAAAGCACGATATTTTCACCCACTTGACTGAAAATTTAACCAGTGATTATGTAAAAATCTGGTCAGCTGGTTGTGCAATAGGGGCTGAACCATACTCTTTAGCAATGATCCTGAACGATATAGGGAACAAAATATCAAAATTAACAAGATTCAATATATTGGCCACTGATATCAAGGATGAATTATTATCCACTGCTCTGGAAGGTACATATTTTGATGAACATTTAAGTGAATTAACTGAAAAAGAAATCCACACCTATTTCACTGAAGATGGTAACAATTACTTGATAAAGTCTTACCTAAAAAAAATGGTGAAGTTTGACCGATTAGATCTGGTTTCTGACCCATATCCTCAGAATCTTGACCTAATAGTCTGTAGAAACGTATTGATCTATATTGATAATAGAGCAAAAGAAAAAATATTTGAAAAGTTCTTCCATTCACTTAATTCCGGAGGTTTTTTAATTATTGGTAAATCAGAGAGCCTTCTTGGTGATTGGAGGGAACAAGTGGAAACCTACTCGATTAATCACCGGGTTTATCGCAAACTTTAGAGTATTAACAAATTTGTATTCTCATACTTCCGAGGTTTTAAAATAAATTTCCAAGATATAATGTGAAAAAAAATGTCTTGGAGGAAAACTACTATCTGTTTCCCTTAAAACGACTCCTGTCAAAAAACCCAAATAATGAGGGAATTGATTTATCGGCTCCTCCACCCATTTTACTCTCACAAATAGAAGATATTCCTAAAGGCCTGGTTGAACAACTGGAGAAATCTGGAGTCTATGACAGTGAAGATTTATTGGCTATTAAGAATACTATCCCTCATCATCTGGGTATAGATATAGCTGAATTTAATATTTTGTACGACCAGGTTTTGAAAGTTTCTTCTTCAAAGATTGAATTTCCCAAAATAATCCTTAATCTTCCTGAGAATTATGCCCTAATCTCGGTTGCGAGTGATGAAAAAAATAATACCCTTGCTCTTCTCTGGCAGGATGTATTGTTTTCCTTCAGTAATCCGGTTAGTGAGGGTTGGAGTTTAACAAAACTGGCATTTGATAGATTGTATGTTAAACTGGAATGCCCCGAATTAATTGGTTCCGTTGGCTCTTCTGGCAATACTCCACTCTGGGTGGAGTTCAGTGATATTTCTACCTATGTTTCCGGTTTAATACCAGGGGAACCAATTTATGAAAAGTTAAAGGTATTAGGTTATCCCGGACCAATATGTATATCCTCACCCCAAAAAAATTCTCTTAATAATACGTTAGAACTGGCCTACATACTAAAATTAGCTTCTGAATCTAGTAAAAAAGTCATACTAGCAACATCCTGTTGAAAAGAAGTTTCTGGCCCAATTTATCCCATATTGGTTAGTCTCAATTATTATTGCTTGATTTGAATAAATTGTTTATCCTTTTTACTAAACCTAAGAAAACGCGTTTTATCAAATCAATCTGATTCAAATTTTCAATTGACTTCCGAATTACAATTAAATGACCTAGAGTGAATAAAGACGAGTTAAAGATCTTTTCAGGAATATTTAATGACAAAAATTCTAATCACCGGTAGTCTTGGACAAATTGGCAACGAATTAGCGGAAAAATTAAGAGTAAAATATGGAAAAGAAAATGTAATTGGGACTGATATTAGAAAACCCACAGATGAATCTCGTCAGCAGGGACCATTTGTATATCTCGACGTACTGGATCAATCTTCCTTGAAACGTTTGGTGGTGGATTATGATGTCAATTGGATAATTCATAATGCAAGTCTTCTCTCAGCTGCAGGAGAAAAAACCCCTCATCTTGCCTTGAATGTTAATATCCGAGGTTTTGAAAATGTTATTGAAGTGGCAAGAATTTATGATTTAAGAATAATCGCTCCAAGTTCAATTGCAGCCTTCGGGCCATCTTCGCCGAAGAAAAATACACCTGATTTAACTATTATGCGCCCAAACACGATTTACGGATTATCCAAGGTTTATTTGGAACTACTGGGTGAATACTATCATAAAAAATGGGGAGTCGATTTTCGATCAATAAGATATCCAGGTATTATCTCATCAAAAGCACCTCCAGGAGGTGGTACTACAGATTATGCGGTGAATATATTCTATGATGCTTTAGAGAAAAAAAGCTATAATTGTTTTCTCGCCCCAGAAACAGTATTACCGATGATGTATATACCCGACTGTCTGAAAGCGACTCTTCAACTCCTTGAAATTAGCAGCGAAAAGCTCAGGCAAAGGACTTTCAACCTCGCGGCTATAAGTTTTAATCCAGCAGAGTTGGCTTCCTCCATTACTAAATTTATACCAGAATTTACAATACAGTACAAGCCCGATTTTAGGCAATCAATCGCTGATTCCTGGCCAAGTTCCATAGATGATAGTGAAGCAAGAAAACAATGGGGTTGGAAACATGATTATGATTTGCAAAGTGTGACCCTGGATATGCTGAAAAACTTATCCAAAAGGCTTAACATCCCATTTACTAGCTAAATCAGATACCTAAACAAACTATTGTATTCAAGTATTCGCAACAATAATTAAATTATGGCGTGTCATGCGAAACTATGATAAATTGGAACCTCATAGGTACATTGAAGTTTGTTGGATGACTTAGAGGAATTACAAAAAATCTTGGATATTTTGGATATATCTGAACATCACAATAATATTTTGAATTCTAATGAAACTGTTATTGAAAACGGGAAAATAATTGCTCTGGATCTCAACAAAAAGGGTATCAACCGTTTACCTAGAGACTTATTTTCAAATTTACCCAATCTTGTAAGATTAAATCTGCGGATGAACTCCATTTCAAAGCTCAGCGATGGACCGTTCGATCACCTGCCTAACCTAAGCCATCTAAAACTGGATCATAACCGACTGTATCACATACCTGAAAGACTGTTTGTGGAGAATAAACTTCTTACTCAGGTAAACCTGGGATCCAACCAGATCGAAGGAATTAAATCAAAGACATTCGTCCCTTGTCGTCAACTGGAAATATTAGATATCAGTAACAACAGGATCCGGAAATTACCTAAAGATTTATTCGATGTACCAAAAAAGCTACTTTGGCTCAATATCAGCCGAAATTATTTGAAAGAACTGCCAAGGGAAATATTTGAAGGATTGGGTAAACTTAAGATTTTAGAACTGCAAATAAATAGGATAATTAAGCTCCCAGTTGGTCTTTTTGATGATCTTACAGAATTATTTGCCCTTTATTTGCAACACAACAATATCGGCTCAGTACCAAGCAAGATTTTTGATAACCTAACCAATTTACTTGCTCTTGATTTAAAATATAACGAAATTGCGGAAATACATGTAGAGATATTCAGCAACATGGAAAAGCTTATGGAATTGAATCTGGAGAATAATACCATTTCCTTGCTACCTGATAATATCTTCTCTAATCTTAGCAGGGTTGATCGATTATCATTGAGTGACAATCTATTGTTTAAGCTACCGGGGAGATTATTTTGGTCATTGAAGGATTTACAATTGTTAAGACTAAAGTCTAACCTTTTCACTACCCTGCCTGATGAGATTTTTAAAAAAAATTTTCAAATGAAAGATTTGACCCTAAATGATAATAAACTGGTGGAACTACCCGCTTCCATCACCAACTTATCTCGACTAAGAATATTGAATCTGGAGAATAATCCCCTTCCCTCCAAATGGGCAAAATATTATCATAAAAGAACAGCTGTTCAGGAATTTCTTCTCCTATTAAAGAAAACTAGCTGAAATTCTCCCGACTCTCGTTACCAAGTGATAAAGCCAAGTCATCTAAGGAGATCTCTGGTTCACGCAAGAGCACTAGTGTAGCCATCCCCAGACCAATAACAAAAAATAATGCCCTTATCAACATGAAAATGGGTACAATATATCCTATAAATCCAATGACTGCATATAATAAAAATAGAACACCCAAGGTGAATTTAGAATTTCCCCGGGGAAAGGTAAAGGATAGCATTACACCAAATAGTACCGCGGCCAGATAGGAACAAGAATCAGTAAAAAATGCCACTAACCATAATAACACAAAAAAGGAAGGATCGGGTGACCATCCCTCTGGTACACCCTTGATTAAGGCGAATAACAAGGAATTTTCAATTAAATCTCCTATGGAAGTGCTCAGTCCGAAAGCTAACCCGATTTGACTCACAAGTGGATGAATATCCCTTGTCATCATATAAATCCCAATGAATAGTCCAGTATAACCGATGATGAAAAATGTATCTAGGGCAACAAACAGTAGGGCAGCATCCATGTTTTCCTCCACCGCCCTAATCACATCCTCAGGATTTTTAGGACTATCAAGTGTGGTAGCCTCTTCATCTAGTATAAAACTGCTGATCACCATGGCTAATGCCATAATTAATCCGAGTAAGGCAATCCAGCCAGTTATTTGATATTGGGAAGGATATGTGGTTTTTACGTTTTCCTTATCAGTCATGATTTGCAGTCTTCTCTGCTAGTACAAGAGGTGATCGGACGTAATTGGAATTAACTCATCTTTTGACAGAGATTGTTTCCTCCCAGCTCGCTACCGTTTCCCGAGAAATGCGATAACCTGAGAACAGATCATATCTTCCGAAATTACCCCTTCGGTAGTGGTGACCTAGAAAATCAAAGCCCACCTTTTCCCAGACCCTTCTTGCTCTTTTGTTGTCATATTTTGATTCCAACCAGATGCTCTGGAGACTGGTTATTTCAAAGATATACAATAATTGTAATCTTGTACATAAGGTGCCAATCCCCTGATTTACTACATCAGGTCTGAGAACAATACCAAACAGACAATCTGTACCTGAAATTGGTTGAGTAATGGAACTCCGTGCAATTATATTGTTAACTCCCTGGCTCAACTTCTCATTTATAATTACAAACCAAACTAGAAATTCCCCGGTATGCCTTTTATACCAGCTATCCCTTAACTGGTCGGTAGTTGCTGGGAAATTTGCCCAGGCAAACTGGGAGTCGCTGAATAGGGGCCATTCAGCAATTATGTCAAGATCATCCCTCTCAATCGGTCTTATCAGATAATTCTCAAATCTAGCCTCCGTTCTTTGGAATCTTGATACAAGTGATTTGACCACAATCTACTTAGTAAACTAGTAATTAAAGTTCTTTCACCTCAAACCATCAAATATTGACAAAGGGTTGAAAAGTATAATATATTTTAAACTTTTGAATAATCAATTACCATGTATATACAATATAATGATATTAAGATATGATAAATTAATTAGAAATAAACATATTGTTAATTCAAATTAAATATATAATATTAAATAAAACAATGTATTAAATATTAGAATAACTCATTAAATATGTGTACTTCTGCTACCAATTGTATACAATTTTTGTATATTTTAAAGGTTAATTTAATAAGTATGTTTACATTATATTAATATAAGGAAGGGGCATTTTGCTGGTCATCAAGGCGTAACCACCCTCTTCTCTCGATAGAGAAAATATTTAGACCGGCTGCATCCGCGAGAACCGAATAGATTGATTTGTCAATCATGTCCCCCCCAGCCAACCCGAAACGACCAACATCAATGATGTTGTAGTTTACCCGCATCGGAAATCGCATTAGTGCGATCTTAAGGATGGGCCCCCTCCACTACTTATTTTTTCAATACATACATTTCTGTTGGATACTGAGTGTCAATACCATTTATCATCAAATCCGATAGATACCGGATAATTGTCTTGGATTCAATTTCATCTGACTGGATTATTCCCCTGAGTAATAGCAATGATGAGGGCTTGATCTCTACTTGATTACTCTTTTCGATGATTTCCTGTGTTTTTCCCTCAAATAATAATACGATTGACTTGTTTTTCATCCTAGTCCTTAATATCAAAATATCCATGCGAACCCCGGTAATCGTCTGACCAGGTGCCTGAGCAGGTGTATTCCACGAACTACTATTATAAGTCCGGTCTCCTACTGTAGTGATTGCTGCTATGAAGTCAGAAAAGTGTCCAGTTAAAACCTCACCAAAGATGGCAATACCCAGCTGAATTATTTCTTGATGATATTCAAAGGATAATCTTAGCACCGGATCTTTGAATTCTTCCTTCAAATAGGATTCAGGTTCCCACGGACTTTTGATATCTTCGAGTTTTATTGTGATGGGGGGAATTATCCAGGAAACCTCTTTTTTTACTCCAGTTAGAATACCAATTTTCTCTAAGTTAATGGAATCCAAAAGATTATTAGTCAAAGCCGCAAGTGTTTCATCCACGCCTTTATATTCGATTATTTCACGCAAGTAAGCAGTTGCTTGATCCAACCTGCCAGAATTTGCCAGAGCCTCTGCAAAAACGTAATTAAAGCTTGGTTGGTGGATTTTTTCGGTTATATGCAAAATTTCGTTAATGATTAAGGTTACATCAATTTTTTTGTTCCAGGCTTCGGCTCTCATGAAGATCTCCAATAATCTAGAGGGTTTGAGAACTATCCAGAAATGTCCCGGAATTATGGCTATCCACTGTCTTACCCGTTCAAATGCCTCCCAAATTACCAGTCTCTGCTTGGTAATAGGTCCTCCCAAAATTACATCATCATACCAGAAAACGCCATTGAACAACCTCAAATAGTCTCTTAAATGGGCTGCAAAAAATCCCTTATCATCAACTGGTGTCATCTCGCCCAGTATCCTAATAATATTGCTTAGTTGCAGCAATCGGTCAAAAACTTCTTCTTTTATCTCAAATTTCCCTGAATTTCCACATACAATCCCCTCCTCTATGAGTATTACTAGAATTCTGGCCAGATAATCTACCCGGGGAAAAATTGTAGTCCTTTCCTTGATTCCAATGTATTCGGAAAATCGCTCCTCCCCCTTCAGATACGCCTCTATCTGGATCTCCATCTTTTGTAATTCTTGTTTAATTTTCTTCTGTACTAGTTCTACGGCTTCATCTGCAACTGGAGCATTTCCCGACAGACGATAAGACAGAGCCAAATGAGCCAGAACTTCCATCTTGCGGAGCCTCTGTACCTGTGTATCCTCTGGAGATTTCTGGTAAATTCGAAGTAGTAAATCAGCTACCAGCATTGGTTTACCAGACCGGTTATAATACATTGCCAGTATGGTTCCAGTTACATTGATGGCCCATTGCTCTCCAATCTCTAGGGTAAGACCATAACCTAAATCTGCCAGAGTATGTCCTTCAGTGAAATTATAATCACTACTATAGAAATTCATTTTTTCCATGGCTAGTGCAGCTAGTGCAGCTCCTTGTTCTGCAGGTGGTAGATGCCCGATACCCAGATTAGTAATCATTTTCTGGGCTTCTTCAGTTCCACTCAGGAGTTGTTGAGCGATTTCTGCGCGCTTGTCCTGACGTTTAGACAAATCGGGATCAATTTCATGGCTGATGGGAGGATTGCTAAGGTTGCAAGTATATTTACACTGACTGCAGCTTGCTTGGCTCATTTTTGTGTCACAATCTGGGCAGTACAATTCAGTGCCTCCCAGGTATACCCCATTCTGGTACATAGGGATGGGAATAGAACAATCTAAGCAGTAAAAGGGTTGCTCTTCTGCAGATGGCTGTTTGCATGCAACACAGTTCATTAAATGAAAATAATTGGCATGACACAAATTTATTCTGATACAAGAAAAGGGAAAAGGTAATCACTTGGAAAAATTGTATCCTTTAATCCCTGCAATAATGCGTATTCTCTGGATAATATATCCCCATTTATTCCGTACTAACAAATATTAGTTGAGGAATTTACCTAGTTATATGTATACTTTGTGTGCAGATTATCTTGACATTGTATGCTATGTTATTAAACATTGAACTCATTCTAGTGTATACAAAGTATACATTAAATTCTATTACTATCTAATTATGCTTTTAGTGACAAGAAAATTCTCTCAACCTGTGATTATAGACACTAAATATTTATTTTTGTCTGATAATATACACCGATATTATTAGGTAATTTATCAAAACAAGACAATTAAATTTAGTTTTCACGGCTTTACGGCATAGAAAAACAGAGTAATCTTTTCTTCATCCGATCGTTCACCCTCCGGGGCCTGCTTTCCTGAGATATCAATCTCAATATCATTAAATCCATGCATTTCAAGGTGTTTCTTCAGTGTTTTTACCGAATACTGGTGTCTGAATCCACCTGGTATACTCAAAGCAATTTCTTGGTCCTTTCCGACAGTCCTACCAAAGAATATTCCTCCCCCAGTTAGTAAATAATTGATCTTCTCAAATAATACTGAATTCTGTTCTTTATCAAGTAAATGAAGCAAAGAACCCGCATGGATGATGTTAAACCAGGATTTGTATCTGTGTAAAGCACCACCTCCCCGCATCACATCCAGACTATCATTATCCAGTATATCAAGAGCATAAAACTTGCATCCCAATGTATCAGTATCCTTGAACAATTCATACCCCAGTTCAATAAATTCCGCCCATAAATCAATACCCACAATATTTTCAGATCTTGCCCCATCTATTATCATTTTCCGCATATCAGTACCCATATTACAACCAATATCCAAAATCCACTTACTAGCAAAATCCTTGGAAATGGTATCGTACTGACTATGAGAACTAATTCGTGGAAATAGAAAGCGAAAGCTCTCAATGCAGCGATACCGGTTGATTTTCATTGCTCTCTGCCATACCTGAAGAGCAAGGGTTCTGATATTATCTGCTTTTATATTAGCATACTTTGCGAATAAATCAACAGTTTCCTCAAATAGGGGGATTTCAGGCTTTTCTAGAACCCAAACCAGAGTAGCACCATTTTTCTCCACTACTTCTTCCCGTCCATATCCTCCAAAGACTTCTTTTATCTGCCAACCCAGCTGTTCCACCAATTCTGCAAATTCCGATCGAGTAAACATGAAGAATTCGTTATCCGACTTTCTACTCTCATAGGCTCCAGTTTTTGCATTTATCACATTTACATGCAATTCCATATTATGTGTCTCACCAGATATAGGGACCATGATCCGCTGTACTAGCTTGTCATTCATATGCCTCAATGGCAAATAATGAGCTTTAGCAGGTCTATGCACTGTTTGTGCAAATAGCCTTCCCCCGGGCAATGTTAGCAAAAATATATTATCCAGCAGTTTCTTTCCCTTTTCCCTGGAACCAACGCTGGCAATAGCATTTCCCAGTAAAATCGCATTATTATAGAAAACTGGGACATCTTGCAGTTTCAAATAATCATATAATTGCTCGTCTGCAGCATCGTAGACCAAAAATTTTGCAGCGTAATTATTCTTTTGACTGATTTCTTGAGCAATGACAATCATTTCAGCAGAAATATCTATGCCCACGGTTTGAAATCCTTTTTCTTCTAGTGCAAAGGAATGTCTGCCTGAAGAACAGGCAATATCAAGCAGCAATCCCGGTTTGAGATAGTCCAAAATCAATGGTATCTCACGTTGTAGACGTTTTTCCCAGGGAATCATTTTATCATACTGCTTCGCTTTGATAAATTCCTCTTCACTCATACAAATTTAATGAGTAATAATACTTGCATAAACTATATGTTTGATCTAATGGGTTAATATCAGGAATCCAATAATTCCCGGTATTCACCACCATTTTCGAGAATAATATTTCCTGCCTTTATAAATCCTGAATGTCTAACACCATTCAATATCAGTTCGTCTGTCTCAATAGGTACATTAAATTGGGCTATTTTACTTTTGAAAAACCTTCTCAATAACCAGGGATACTGATTGCTCCTAATTTCCACCCGGGGGGCTTTTATGGCATCCACCTTGATTGCATCCGGAGACTGGCTAAATCCTACATTGATAGTTATGCTCTCTGAAGCTGCTAGAGTTCCATTCACATCTATGGGACCACTTAGTAGCAATGACTTAGCTACCACAGAGTTTGCCTTGAAGGGTCCCTTAACCCTTAAATGCTCAACGGACTCTCATCTCTCCCAATACGTTGAGAGGTCCATTTACTGATCCAAAATTAAAGGTACAGTTACCCGTTATTGTCATGGGCCCATTGACCGAAAGGTTATTGGCAATTATATCCTTTTTTACTTCCAAGGGACCATAAGATCGTACGTAATCCGCAGTAAGATTTCCATTTATTATGATTGGTCCCATCGCCTTGGTTGAACCTACCTTAAGATCACCATTACAAATTATTGGTCCAAAAGAAGAAATTTGTTCATCAAGATTTTCATAATCCCCTTCCAAAACAACCGGCCCAAATCTTTTGATAAACTTCTTCATCCCAATTACATTATCTGTCTGACCCTAAATAGGATTGTTGTTAAGTTTTCCATAAT
Organism: uncultured archaeon; assembly: GCA_964600735.1. Lineage (GTDB taxonomy): Archaea > Asgardarchaeota > Heimdallarchaeia > Heimdallarchaeales > Kariarchaeaceae > LC-2. The sequence continues at coordinate 18,603 of CAZRLL010000012.1, read as the reverse complement.
TTGCTATTAATTGATTAGACTAATATCAACAAATAATTCGGAATGATTATAATTAATTGATTTTAACTAATCATTCCAATTTTGTTAGGGCTTTAATGTTAATAAATTTAAAAAAATCGGATGAATAAGCATATGTCAACAATTATTGAACAAATCGAAAATACTGTAAAAAGTGTGGAATTCCTCGTATTCACTGGACTGGGTATAGGTTTTACTATCGTATTTTACTTTTTATTCGATCTAACATTAACGCTTTCCATAGTCATTACCCTGGTTATAACCATATTTGGATATATGACTTATTCAGATATCCAACAAAGAAAATTAATTAAGTTAACTGAAGGTGAAGATGGAATGATGATGAAAAAGAAAAAGGAAAAACAGCAACAGAAAGAGAGTAAAGAGGGAAAATGTGTCAGTTGCACTTCTCCCATTAGCCCAGATGATGAAGTTTGCACCAACTGCGGATATAAGATCCACAAATACTCTGTTTAAAATTATATCCCAATAATTGGTTTGGACACAAGTACAACTTACAATATGAATGTGAAAAGATAATGAATTTAGAATTTATTAATTAATCTGTAATAGAAATGATTCAATAAATTTGAATTGCACATTTTTTTCAAACCGACCAATAAATGTCGTAGACCGTGAAAAAAAGGGATACAATATTATCTAAAATTTATATAAGTTTTTATGTTAATAATCAAGATATTATGTAAATAATTCGATAAATGTAATTTACTACTATAGTGGTATTTAATTAAATAATTTATCGATAGTTAAGATATATGGTGTACACAAATACACAGTATACTTAGAAATAAATATATTACCTAGAAATTTTAGAAGAAATTGTATCGTGTACCAAAGATAGTGGTACTATATATTAATTGATCATAATGTAGCTAATAGCGTATAAAAATATTTTTCAAATGGATTTACGATAATTGGGTAGATGATATGAGAACGAATATATCAAGGCCGGATTATCGATAATAACTAAAACAAATATATAATTAAATAAATAGGTAAATAATAGCAATAATAAACTCAATTAACGACAATTGAAAGTCTTATAATGATATATAAGAAAGCTATAAAACAATGATAGACGACAGAATAACGGATATTGAACGATAAAAAATCGAATAGGAATAGAGCATAAAAAGAAATTCGAAGTATAGAAATCGAATAAATAGAAAAATAATAATAAATAAACAACAACAACATGATATAGTGAAAGTAATTGATTAATATTTAATAATAAATAGATAATCTCAAGTAATTCAATTATCTATTGGAAAAAAACGATTATTATTGGTTGAATCAATAGTATTGATAGATTTATGAAAAAAGAAAACCATCAAATATATAGCGTAAAGTTTAAACAATATAGGATGGCATAAGTAAACAATAGAAAGGATAATAAATATAAAGAAAAATTAATAAATAATAGAATTACTTATGGAAAAGTAAGTAGCATGAATAAATCAATAAAGCGTTGTAAAAAAAGAAAATAAATTTAATAAAATATAAAATAAGATGAATGGTTTGGCAATTGGGAATTAAAATTCCGGATATATTTTGTTTGGGAAAATTTGTAATAATCATTTTGAAAAATCAGATATAAAAAAATTCTATAATCTATAATTCAATATTTAACCTAATTCATTACCTTTAATTTTATGATCATGCATCAACAGATTAAAAAAAATCTCCCAAGAATTATATGTAATCCTTTTTTTAATTTCAATTTTTTTAGTTTCAATAAGTTTGTTGCTTGATGATGATTGATAATTTGCGAACAACTATACTTAGAAAAAATAGGAAAAAATTAAATATGTCCCACACGTGAGACTAGTTAAGTAATTCAGACATGTCCCAAGCGTGGGACATATGTGAGGAAATAATTATGGAAATGGATGTTGAAATAAAAAATTTGATCAATGTACCTGTAAAATTAAACGATGAAGGACCCTTTACCTTCCACTTGGATATCGGTGCAGGATATATAATTGCGTCTGAGATTTTAAGTGAGAGACTTGGTCTTCAGACCCACAAGGAAGACAAATCAAAAGCAAGGAGTGCTGGTGGATCGATGGAGGTGAAAACAGCAAACTTGGAAAAATTTTCTATTGGATCTGAGATGGTAACTAATGAAAAAATTGCAGTAATTGATTTAAGTAAAATGCAGAGACATTGTTCCACTAGAGCAGAAGGTGTTGTGGGACATAACTTTCTCAAGAATTATGTTTTATCAATAAATTATCCCCAATCAAAATTAAAACTAGAAAAACTAACTAATTCAAATTCAGTGAGACCCTTTAGCTATATCAAGGATACACATATTGTTACTCTGGAGGCTAAAGTTAATGATAAGGGACTATTTACGTTTATTTCGGGTACCGGGGCTTCAGGCAGTGTGATTAATCAAGACCTTGTCAAAATCATGGGTCTAGAACAGGAAAAATCAGATATAGTGGTTATGGGACCCGGTGGCCCAATCGATTCATATTTAACCTCGGTATCAAGAATTGAGACTGAATTCAAATCACTGATAAATCAAAAATTATCAGTTATTCCCCTCAACCATTTGAAAAGGGGAGACGAACGATTATTGGGGGGAATCCTTGGATATGATTTTCTTAAGAATACTGAATTGATTATTGATTATCCCAATGAAAAACTAGGAATTATTCCCTTCAACTAGCCAAAATGATTAATTCTATAGAAAGTGCAAATTGATGAAGAAAATGGCAATTTCAAATTTCTCGATTCTAGATATTGAAAAATTCAACTTAAAAATTTTACAAATCGAGCGTATAATAAGGATAACCAATACAGATTCCTGTTTTTTGATCTATTTCCAGCTTTTGATATTTGGAAAAAGTACACCGTCTGAACTAAGGAAAAAAACTAACCAGGGAAAATCATCGCTGTACAGAAATCTTTCCCTCTTATTTGACGCCGATCTGGTAGGCAAGGAAACAGATCAAACTGTAACAGATAAAAGGTACCAGACATATTATTATGCAAAAATAAGTCTTGGGGAATTTTCAAAGGTGGAGTTAAGGGAGGAATTGCTAATATTTGCCAAGGAAAAACATAAAATTGGAGTAATCAATGAGTACGAGTTATTGATACAAAAAATGCCCATTATATTTACCCAGCTCTGTTCAACATTATTTTTGAATCAAGATCCAATTACCAAGGTAAAAATACTCAATCGTGCCAATTCAATTGATAGCAACCTACTGGAAGAGTGCAACGTTATCTTATTTACCCTTTTTGATGCAGAGGAAAATCCTCAGATTATCAAAAAATTTAGTAAATTTTTGAAAAGTATGGATATGAAAAAAATTGGGAGGAAGCAGGAGGGTATGCGGATCCCAGTAGCTTTATCCATCAATATGATGAGCTTTGACAGATCAAATAATAAGTCTTAGAAAATTTTGAAGTCATAAGAGGAAATATTATTCTTTCATCAGCTTCTTATCCCTCGGTTTCATTCCCATTCTCACCATCTTCCGTGATTTCCAAGAAGTGGGTGTGTCGAGTATGTTCAATAACCTCCTTCTTGGCCTTTCCATGCTCTCCAGCACGTATTACTGCAAACTTGGTACCAAATGCACCCAAGATAACCGAAAAAATAGTTGATATGATTAATATTGTAACAATTTCTGCTCCCAGCTCCGCCCTACCTGCATCTTCCAAGATTTCCTCTGCAATCGATACCAGCCCCAAGGTCACACCTCCTTGTGCTAAGAGTCCAAACCCCAGATTACTCCGTATGGGTTCCTGTACATCAATCGATCTTGCCCCGGCATAGGCACCCCCGATTTTGGCAATGGTTCGACCGAAGAGGTAAATCAATGCCAACCAAGGTAGTGGGGAAAAATCGCCTATGCCTACACGAGTTCCTATTAAGACAAAGAACAGCATCAGGATTGGACTCATTATTATTTCCAGTAGATCGCCTGCTTTCTCGTAGTTTAGTCCACCTCGGTTGGTGGTGATCATCCCAATTATCATGGTGGTTATTATCACCGAGGTTTCAAGGTAACGAGCAACTCCCATAGTTAGAATAAGAACAGCTAGGGTGAATTCCATCATCTCCAAGTCGTCATGCATTCGCTCAATTATGTTTTCCAATAAGAAGCCGACACCAATGCCCATAAGCACTGCAATTCCTAGTTCGTTACCCAATTCTCGCATGAAATGGGTTAAATCCCCCTCTCCCCCCAGTTTAATTTTGATAAAGATAAGTATAGCTTCTACAGTGACAATAGCAACCACATCATCAAAGGCTAGGATCCACTGTAATCTAGTTGTGAGTGGACCTTTAGCTCGACACTTACGAAGAATTTCTATGGTTGCAGCTGGTGCAGTGGCTGTAGCTAAGCCGGCTAGGATTAAACTCATCAGAAAATTACCTCCACTGAATAGGTAGGTAAGAATATAGACCACGAAAAATGCAGAACCAGCTTCTGCTAGCAATAAAACCGATATCATCTTACTCTCCTTTCTAAGAATATCGAATTTCATTTCCTTGCCAATTGTGAATCCGATAAGACCCAATGCCAGAGTTTCAGAGACAATGAACCAGGGTTGGAGTTCTTCCCTCAGTTCAGTCTGGTTAAAAAGGGTATTAGCTAATATAAATCCTACAAAGAGAAAAACCACTACATTTGGGATTCCTCGTTTCATCAGGTATAGTGAGGAGCCATAACCAACTGCTAGAAAAATTCCAATCAACAGGATAGGATTATCGAGAAAAAGCTGATCCACTAAACGAACAACTGCTATTTTTCAATTAAATACTATGGTGGGGATACTTTGTATTAGTTATTTTCGATATGAATAATTTTCAGCATATATTATAGCATTTTTGTTAATAAAATCAAAAATAACTAGGTTAAAATTTTTAAAAGATTCAGACCCCTATTAGATTAAATTGCGAATACTATAAGAAACTCTATCATAATATAACAATTCGAAAATTGAAAATTAGCAATGAATTATAATATTGAATAAAATTGGTTAGATGGAGGCAAAATGCCTCCAATTTTTAAATTATATAGATTTTATTTATCTTTTTTTCTTTACAATGACAACAGCAAGAATGAAAGCATTAGACATGTTCCGTATTAGAATCGATGAGCCAGTTGACTTGATATTAAGCGTTGTCTATCCACCATTAGATCGTTCATTGTATCAAGCTCAGAAAGGAATTGAGAATACTCGGCAAATACTTAAAAAAGGTGGGCAAATGATTCTTTTGGCAAATTGTCCAAACGGAGTTGGAAACACTGCGTTTTACGAAACTATGTTAAAGTATGACTCCCCAAAACAGGTAGTAGCAAGTTTAAATCGTGAGAATTATAATTTTGGAGATCATAAAGCAGTAAAGTTTGCTACAATGAAGCAGGAAGGAGAATTATTTCTTGTGGGCAACTTGACTGACGGAGAATGCAAAAATGGATTCTCTGAAAAGATAGATATCAATCATCTTGAAGATCAATTACGTAAAGCTTCGAATGAAGGTAAATCAATTGCAGTTATATTAGATTCGGGTATCCTAGTTATGACATTATAATTACTTCAACTGATATTTGATAATTCTTCGAGTTTATATTTTTCGCCTTCCCAGATAATTTTTCCTTCAGTTTCATCTGAGAGTGGAATAAATTGAATAATAATACTGTTTTCTGGTATAATTTTTATTCTCATTTTTGGAAAAACAATAATGTGATTGGTGGAAGTATTCGGTACTTCAATCTTGGATCTTACAAATGAGTGATTATAATGTAAGCGTTTTCTTACAGCCGTCTCGTGAAGCTGTCTGAGAACTTTCTCATCAAAATAAGTTGTTATATAGTAATCCGAATACGACAATTATTTAATGGCTAGATTATTTATTCTTCCCTCTTTTTTTGATTTCATCAATATGGAAACATGCCACATATCTTTCTTCACTAATTTTTTCCATAATGGGTCTAGTCTGGCAGATCTCGGTTACGTAGGTGCATCTAGGATGAAATCTGCATCCTTGAGGAGGATCAATCAATTGGGGAACAGATCCGGGAATTGTCGCCAATTTACCCTTTCCCTTCTTGAATGAGGGGATGGATTCTAATAGAGCTATGGTATAAGGGTGCTTAGGATCATGAAAAATATCTCTGGTAGGTCCTGACTCCACAACTCTCCCTCCGTAAAATATGTGTATTCGGTCGGTATTTTCTGCAACCACACCAAGATTATGCGTAATTAGCATCAAGGATAACCCAAATTTTACCTGCATACTTTTGATAATTTCTAAAACCTGTGCTTGTATTGTAACATCCAAGGCTGTGGTTGGTTCATCCGCAATCAATAAGTTTGGTTGCAATGCCAGGGCACGAGCTATAAGAATTCTTTGTCTCATCCCTCCGGAATATTGATGCGGGTAATCATCTATTCGATTTATTGATTCAGGAATTCCCACCGCTTGCATCATAGTAATGGCGATTTCACTTGCTCCCTTGGAATCAACACCTCTATGAAGCATTATTACATCTACCATCTGATCACGGATGGTCAGTACAGGATTCAATGCTGAAAGGGGATTTTGGAATAACAAAGCTATTTCTTTTCCCCTAACTTTCTGCATTTGCTTATTTGATAATTTTAGTAGATCAAAACCTCGATAAAAAATTTCACCGGAAACTGTCGCCCCATTTTTGGGTAATATTCTCAAAATAGATTGAGAGGTTACAGTTTTACCACAACCACTCTCACCCACTATTCCCACTGCTTCGTTTTTCCTAACATCAAATGAAACACCATCTAGTGCCTTAACAACACCACTCTCGGTTCTAAAATAAGTGTAAATATCTTTAATATCTAAAAGTACATTTTTATTATTTAATGTCGAACTCAAATAATCACCCTTTTTTTGATTTATCACTGGAATCGGCTTCCCACGGTAGTTTAGCCATACCAGCACTTTGCCTCTTGAGTTTAACTTCTCGTTGGATCCGGTAATGTTCTCTTTGTGAATTGATTTTACCAATTAATACCTCAACTGAGTCTAAAAGTCCAAAAATAATCAAATTAATAATTTGAAATAAAGCAGTAAGAGTTGCTAACATTAAGGGGTGATAGTGGCCATCATATTCAACAAAAGCGTTGTGTCTTCTATTATCGAATAAACTTTGAAAGAATCCCTGTAAACTAAATGATAAGCTGGGATCAGTCATTTTTGCCATGGAAATACCTAGCCAGATGGCGATAATAAATGATATTAGAAATCTATTTACTATGGATGTTTCTCTATTCATCCTTCTTTTATAATAGATTGTAGTGAATGTTGCCACTAGAATTGGGATCCAAATAATGCCAATATAAAATAAATTTCCCTTTTCACCAAAAATATTAATTTCAAATCCGTAGACATTTTCATCAAAAAAAGCGAAGAAAAAATTCCCTTGAGGATCACTGCGAGTTTCTCCGTTGTAAGCATAGCCTGCATCTTTTAAGAAATACAGGGGTAAACCAAGCCAGATAGCCAGAAAAGGAGCAATTAGCCAGGCCCGGAATCCAGATGCCCATGGTGATTCATAATTTGCATTTGCATTTAATCCATAATGAAGGAATAAGTTTGCATAATATGAGGGTCCACCAAAAATTCCATCTGCATTAAATCCTTCTCGTGAGATATTAAACATAATCATTGATAGTAATACGCTAATATACAAGGACAGAAACCATAAAAATGTAGGGCTCGTAAGCTTATATCTTACCAGTTCAAAAAATCTACTCGAATTGAATTCCATCTAATCTCTTCTCTTTTTTAATCGTTAAAGAATATCACCTGTTCATTTTCAGGAAAATGACATGCAGCCCACACGGAGGGTTTCATTTCTTTTAAGACCGGCTCTTCTTTCTTACACTTGTCCTCTGATTTATAACACCTGGGATGAAATCGACATCCTGCGGGGAGGTTAACTGGTGATGGTACATCTCCTTCCAGTATAATCTGTTTTTTTCTTATATCTGGATCAGGAAATGGTATTGCAGAAAGCAAGGAGACTGTATACGGATGAGTAGGTTTGTCGAATACCTTGTCTGTGGGTCCTATTTCAATAATTCTCCCCAAATACATCACTGCTACCCGGTTGGATACATGTTTCACAACCGAGAGGTCATGAGCGATAAAAATAATGGAAACATTAAACTTATCCTGTAAATCTTGCATTAGATTTAATATCGATGCTTGTACTGATACATCCAAAGCGGAAACAGGTTCATCGGCAATAATTAATTCAGGTTTGATAATCAATGCTCGGGCTAATCCAATTCTTTGTCTTTGCCCACCTGAGAATTCATGCGGGTATCGAAAACCGTGATATTCTTCCAAGCCGACAGTATTTAGCATCTCAAGCACTTCCTTTTCCCTCTCTTCTCTGCTTAATTCCTTCAGGTGAATACCAAGAGGTTCTGCTAGGGTAGCATTGATTAATCGACGTGGATTTAGAGAATTAAAGGGATCTTGAAAAACCATCTGAATGCTTCTTCTGATCTTTAGTTCTTCTTCTCGTGAATTGATATCTTGTATGTTCTGATTTCTAAACCACACTTGACCGGTTGTAGGCTCTTCTAATCCCACAATTACTTTGGATAAAGTGCTTTTTCCACATCCAGATTCACCAACTAGACCCAAAACCTCGCCTTTGAATATTTGCAGGTCTATACCGTCTACTGCTTTGATATATCCCATAACTTTACTGAATAATACTGATTTGCTCTTGAGGGGAAAATATTTCCGTAAATTTCTGAGCTCTAGAATCACTTCTTGATCGGAGTTTACTGGACTACCAGGAAATATTTCTTCTTTATCCTTACTCACTTTTTCTACATCAGACCCATCGATCAATTCTGTAGAAGCCATAAGTTCTTAAATGATCCGACTTTCTTAAGCAATTTGGCGTGTACTATTTTTATAACAATTAATTTTTATCCAATTTTAGTATATTCCCATACCTATAAAACTAGTAAAACAATGGCGGATATTATTCTTTGGATTCCTATTCTCAATGATTCTGATGTCGATTGAGGTTTTATACGACGTTTGTAGAAGGATGATTTAATTTCCGCGATCGTGGGTGATGGACCAAACCAAATCGAAATTGTTGATAGAACAAGCATTAGTATTGCTTCTATTATCAAAACCATGTCTAGAAGTTCCTCGGAAAATCCCAGAAAATTGAGTATATTCATAATTATTAATATCACAATTGTGCAGATAAACATCAGCAGACCGACGCCGATCCCTTTAAAAGCAACTTTTTTCCAAGAAGCTAAATGTTCAACCTTAATACTTTCAATAATGTCTTCTTCATCGGGAGGAGGTTGTTTAAGAAATAGGTTTTCACGCTTTTTTTTTGACATGAATGCTTATTCTCTTGTGATTTTAAATCTGTTTGAAGAAGATATCATTCTTTTAATCTGGGATCTAATGCATCTCTTAAAGCATCGCCAAATAAATTAATTGCTAGTATCAGGAAAAATATGGCAAAACCGGGTATTAAAGCTTGTTCGGGATTTAATATCATTGTCGTTCGAGCTAATGACACTTGAATTCCCCAACTTATTGTATTTACCGTATCCCCAAATCCCAGGAAAGCCAGTCCTGCTTCCGCTAGTATGGCTCCAGCTACAAATATTGCCCCTAAAACAATAATTGGTGCCATAACATTTGGTAGAATATGAACGAACAAAATTCTTCTATCTCTTGCCCCCATGATGCGAACTGAATCAATATACTCCAAGGAACATATTTGTTTGACATTAGCTGTTACCAATCTTGCCAGTCCAGCCCATCCGAAAAATCCAATTAACAGGGTAATAATTTGTACATGTGTGAGACCTTGGAGAGGCCCTTCAATTTGACTGTCCATCATACGTATTAAAATTAAGGCAATTATTAAAAATGGAACTGCGAGGAATAAATCCGTAATACGCATTAGTATTTCTTCAACTTTCCCTTGGTAATAACCAGCATATAAACCGACTAGAACTCCAATAATCAATGACATGATGGTGGAAAATAATCCTACCAGCATCGATGTTTCTGTACCAGCAAGTAATCTCGAAAAAGTATCTTTTCCTTGTTGATCTGTGCCGGCTGGATACTTTAGATTTGGGAATCCATTGGCACCACCACCATTTCTTCTATCTAAGCCGGGATTTCGTGAAATGGGATTATCTGCCATTAATACAGGATAGAAAAGTGCGATAAGAATATTTAATAGTATAAAGTACATCGCAAGCATTGCTATGCGATTCTTTTGTAATCTTTGTAGAACAATCATCCACTGATTTGTTGATACCTGCAGTTTTTTCGAAGATATTTTTGTTTTCTCGGTTTCAGATCTGATTTTTGATATTTCATCGCTTTTTTTCTCAACAGTTTTTGATACCATATTCTTTACCTCACAGTGTAACCCTTGGGTCTAAAAACGTGTAAGCAATATCTGCCATTAAATTGGCAAATAATATCATTAACGTTATTATCATAGTTAATGCCATAATAATCGGCATATCCAAGGTGGTTAATGCTGATAGGAAAAAGTTACCCAATCCAGGCCAAGAAAATACTGATTCTGTGATTGGAGCCCCTGCTAATAAAAATCCAACGCTAATTCCCAGGAAAGTTACCAACGGCAATAATACATTCTTCAAAGCATGTTTAGTTACTATTTGTGTCTCTGATAAACCATTGGCCCTTGCAGCCAAGATATAATCCTGTTTCATTACTTCAAGCATAGTACTTCTTGTTAACCGGGCAAATGTTGCCATCGTGGCAAATGTAAGCGTTAGAACGGGTAGTGCTAAATGCATTATTGTATCACCTGTATAGACCCACCATACATTAAGATACATCTTCCACCATCCAAAATCAGCATAGTTATCATTAAAATCCTCAGAAAATATTTCATCAGGAGATCGAATACATTCTTGACAACCATCACGCACCAGTAATTCAGGTATTGTATGGGCACCAGCAGTTGGGAACCAGTTTAATCCAATTCCACCAAAAATCAGTATGGCTAAAATCCCCGATACAAAAATCGGCATTGATAAGCCTAGTAAAGCAATTGCAGAAATCATGGAATCAGCTGCGGTTTTATGATAATATGCAGCTAGAATTCCTATTACGACACTCAGGACAAAAGCTAATATTAAAGCAATGACCTGCATTTTTAGTGTTTCCCACAGCAGATTTGTGATATTGTTTTCGACCGGGGAATTTGATTCATATGAAATTCCCATATCTCCATGGAAAAAATCATACAACCACGATAAATATCGCCTCCATACCGGAATACGATTCCCCTGATCATCCACTAATCCATAACGTCGTAGTAGTACTTTCTCGATCTCCCTTCTTCCGACTCGAATTCTGGCAACAGCAATTTTTACAGGATCACCAATATAATTTAAAGCAAAGTAGGTGAAAAGAGAAATGGCTAGAAATAATGGTAATATTGCCAATGATCTTCTTAGCGCAAATATTATAATTCGGTTGTCAAAAAACGTTCTTACCTCGTCAAATCTTAACCAGTACCAGTATAAAGCTGAAATAAAGGTTATTGTAAAATACATGAAAATAAAGTTTCTCGTAGCTAAATTTACACTCGCTGTAAGAGAGTAACCAAATATAATAGTGAAGAATATCGGAATTTTTCCTGTTAATTCCTTACCGTGATAATATAAACCCACAGAAATTGTGATTAAGGTTAATATGGCAAATACCGTAGATCTGATAAGTATATTCAACCTATCTCCATCATCAAAGTAGCCTGAACCCAAATTTGAGAAGAATTTTGAGATACCTCCGCTCCATATTCCACCTTCGATGCGAATAAACGCTAATAATATTAGTACAAGTTCAATGACTAGTGAAATCGCAAAGAATTTCCGATAATTATTGGGTTTAACCGGTGCGATTGTACTACTGGTATCTGCAGTCTGATATTCCATACTTTTTTGCCTAATTTTACTATTAATTAGACATTTAAAACAATTAGGAATTTGTGAATTGGAAAAATGTAATCAAATATTAGAATAACATTCAGCTTGTGACTGTATTATCAATTCGCAATATTTTTTGATTGAATAAATTGTTTTTCCAAGAAATTCCAAGGATAAAGGATTCACAATATTTGGCGGTTGAAATTTGTAATTTAAATTTAAAAAGTTTAACAAAAATTTTAATCTTTTGTAATAGAGTCCCTCAGGTTAATCATATGAGGTAGGATTTCTTCTTCAATTTCAGGTTGTGGAATTCTGTTGACAAATTTAATCCAGACAAACACAATTATTCCCATGGCAACAAAAGCTAACAAAAATCCAAATTCTCCACCCCCTTGCAAAGGAATGGGTACACCAGCGGTACTAATAAACAATTTTAGATTTTCTCCCTCATTACCTTCTAGATAGCCAACTTCCAGTTCTTCATCTTCATTGAATATAATACTGGGATTCAGGTGGACAACATTATTTGAGTCTGTTACGCGGTTAATGACATATTTCCCAATTTCGTTGTCACTAGGAGATATGGATGCCATAAAGGCATCATAAGTAAATCTGTTTTTGCTTTCATCAAATAAATCATATACAGACCAAGTAATATGAATTGTACCAAGTGGGTCTAGGATGCCAGAAATTGATTCGATTGGTCGTCCAACCTTTAATGGATCCAACTCTTTTGTCTCCCACTGATCAGTACTTGCTGCTATGTTTTTATTAGGTAGATCAAATGCATCCGCAAGAAATGATATCATTGCTCCACCTCTTATCCAGGTACCATAGGCCAATAATACCCCCGTACCAGTAAGAAATATTAGTGGACGCCGAAAAATTGTTGCTATTGTTGCGGGTCTATATACTCTTCTAAAAGTTATTTCTTTGTATGTTCGGCTGGGATCATTTTCAATCTCGTCAGGTTTCTCTGGGATAGCTAAATACTGCAATCTTGTTTCAGCGGCGAGATTCACTTTATTGGTAAAAGCAATAAATACAGTCCCTTCTTCAATTAAAATTCCGGGATTATAATTAAACTGTGTGTTTGTCGTTTTTTTGTTTAATGGATCGTGATTTTCACCAATATCATAATATTGCCAATTCGAGCCTGTTTTTACAGCATAATGGATTGACCGTAAACCAGATATACTGTTATTTGAATAATCACCAAAAAAACCCAACGCATTCTCTTTATAACTTACCCCATATGCAATTCTGGGTTCTTCATTTTCACCCAGTGCAACTGAAGGCATATAGGCAAACCACTGATCAGATTGACTTAATTGTGTATTGAACCATTCACCATTTACATCTCTTATTGCATAAATAAGGGTATAATTTTCTCCAATATAGGCAGTATGTATATTTTCATTGCTATCCACAACAAAGTTATAATGATAAGGAAATACTAAATTATCGGTAACATTTTCAATCGTAGCTTTGGATGAAATAGGATCAAAAGATCCATTTTCATATTTTGCTTTGTCTAGGATCCCATATTTGAAAACATGGCTGGCATTATAATCCTCGCCCTCTGGCTCACGAATAAGTTCAGGACCTACAATATAAGAAAAATATCGAATATTATTTGAACTGAATTGGTAATAGAATCTGGTAGCATTCAGTTCTAAATCAGTTATTTCATAATGATTGAATATATTACGTAAAGCTAGACTATTAGTTACAGGGATAAAAAGAAATAGGAATAATATAAAAATTGCTATTATTTGTGTTTTTTTGAAATTGCTCGAGTATTCCATAATTTCACATTTTCTCAGGCTCATATAATAATTATTATTATTCACAATAAGGAGTGGTGAATCGAGTATATTTTTCCTAAAAAAATATTAAATAATGGGTTATGGAACTGTTAAGACCTGTCCCAAATTAAAAACGCGTACTGTCCCAATTGTCGAAGTTCCAAATACCGTTACTCCCATACTAGGTGGAACAAAATGTATAATTTTATACAACTTTGTGAAGCTTTAACTTAACGAGACCTGTCCCAAACTTATCTAAGCGTACTGTCCCAAATAAAAATCCTCCTGAGAATGTGTTAAGGCGTGAATAGCATACGGATTTAGATAGGGTATTGAGAAACAGAGATGATGCTCAATGCTTAGATAGGTATCTATCTTCTGCACTAACAGGAAATATCAAGGAAGTTTTCAAACTTCGCAAAGACCTCAGAATATCTTAAAATTAGAGTATAACGGAAAACTTTGTGAATAATCTAGGATTGGGTTGTAGGACAGTGGAGTATGGAAAATGAATCAATAATCTAGATCTATAGCGCGAATTATCGCAGGTATTTGGAACTTAGACATTTGGGACAGTACGCGTTTTTAATTTGGGACAGGTCTTAACGGTATAGATGGACTGGATCCTTAGATCCAGTCAAAATTTGTTATATAATTTTTTGTGTAATTATTTAAGATCTTTTCTTTCTGATGATAACAGCCAATAGTGCACTAGCAGAAATTCCAAGGAATACTGAAACAATGGAAATTGGTATAAATCCATCGTCTGAGGGACGAGGATCAATATCAACTAGATCCCATTCGACGACGGCAACGCTTATTAGAAGCGGATCAATGCCTGTAATACCATCATACCATGCCCAATGAGATTGTGGGTATAGAATTGGGATAACAGGTATTGAATCGAATAAGGCTTGTTGCAAATCTTTTACGATGACAAGTCTTTTATCAAAATCTAATTCTGAAAGATAATCTTCAACTAAACCAGAGACTGTAGCATCTTCGAAATTCATGAAATTATCACAAGAACCAGTTCCACAAAGACCAGATGCTTGGTAAATACCAGTTGGATCCCAATCAAGATCCCAGCTATAACCTACAAATAGGATATCAAATCCATCCGATGCGTAATCTCCTGGATTACCATCAGCACTAGCTCCTGCATATCCGAAAGTACGGTCAATGATTGGACCCCATGTAGTTGATACGTGATCTGTAACACCAATACCAATCTTGGGTAATTCCTCTACATAAGCAATAGACCATTTATTACGGGCAGGATTGGTGTTGGGTGAAAGTACAGTAATATCAAAGAAAGAATCAGAATACTTATCATTAGCATCAGGTGTACCGAGGTCTGCATAATCGAAACCAGCTGCTTCCATAAGAGCCCTGGCTGCGGTGATGTCATATGTTCGTGGTGTGAGGGTGGCATCCCAACCAAGTGATGCCGAGGGCATGACGGTACTTGCGGGTTGTGCAAGCCCTTCTAGGATCTCATTAACGAAATTATTTCGGTCAACAATGTGTGACATTGCTTTCCTTACATTCAATGCGGCAGCGTCTGCATCAGCAGCACTTGCTATTCCAGCAGGTGTCATAAGACCAGTTCCCCAGTACGGGTTTTTATGATTGAGTGAGATTTCCTGATGACCTGGATCGCCAACATATTCCTCAACGATATCATCCACATCAGTCAATTCTTCCTTAGCGGCTACATATTGGGCATCAAAAATATCAATTTTTCCAGCAGCTAGTTCTGAGACGGCAGAAGCTTTTTCTAGTATATACTGGAAGATAAGTTTGTCAACTGCAACATTTTCTGCATTGTAGTAGTTATCATTCTTGACTAAAGTGACTACCTCATTGGTATTATCAATTGAATCAACTTTATATGGACCAGCCCCAATAGCGTCTGAACCATCGTCAGCATCCCATACACACATTGTAATGGTACCAGCCATACAAGTATCATATCTTGCTTGGAAGTAATCCTGTGGTAAAATGGCCATATAAAGGACAGTATAAAAAAATGCAAATGTCTTAGTGAAGTTGAACATTACAGTCAAATCATCAATCTTAGTAACTGACGAATTGGTTAGGTATTGAGAAGCTGTCGCGTAGTTGTTCATGTCAATTGCTGGAGTTGTGTGGACTTTGAAGCTGAAGACAACGTCATCAGCATTTAAAACCTCGTCATTTGAGAATTTCAAACCATCTTTGATTTTCACTGTGAATTGGGTGCTATTGGTACTTATTGTTGGTAGTGCAGAAGCCAAAACAGGCACAAAATCCCTATCTGCGGCAGTAGATCTACCATAAAGACCAACCTGTACAGCAGAAACCCATTGCGCAGTGGCATAAGACATTGCTGTTAGATCGGAATATTCATCAAATTCGTATGGCATAGCATAGACAATTACCTTCTCGGCATTGAGTCTCAAACCTGATGCACTAGGTGCAATCAGAACTGATACCAATAAGACTGTAGAGATAAATAATCCTACGGATAATAATTTTCTTTTCATTTTATTTTACATCCTCGCGACATAAATCGCGAAACGAATAAACTAACTGTAATGGTATAGTTTATTCGTGTCATTTGCTCAATTTGACATTTAATAAAGTTGTGACGATCTTAGTTGAATTATTGAATAATTGATAATCTTCTCCTAGGTTTGAACAATAATCATATTAATTTCTACTGCATATTCAAGATAAACCGGTTTGTGTGGGGTCTAGGTGATGGATTTAGAAAATAACACCATTATTCATCAAAATCAATTCAGCAAACATTATTAACATTCAAGCGGTGGTGTTGATTTCCAATCGTGGTTCTATCACCGAAATTTATGGAATACTTGGATCTGAAAAATGCATATATTCCTGAAGGTACAATTAAACCATCTGTAGGAGAAGTATTTGCAGATAATTTACCCTCTCAGATATTGAGCAATTATGCATTGGGTCATTACCACAGGAGTATATGCGATTTTTCATAGATAATTACAGAATAATAAACAGCTGCACTCCTTCATCTAGAATATAATGATAAATTAGATCGAGCCATAACATAAATAGTGATTTATGGGCTAGAAATTCATATAAATATGAAAATGAGTTGCGTGAAATAGTATTGTTTCTACTGTGAAATTATAAGATATTTACAGAAATACTATAAGAGTATTTTATCAAGTCGAATTTAGATGGGCTATGAAAAAACCTACCGACAGGAAATTAAGATTAAAAGGTCGAATTCCCTGAATTTGTTTATTCTTACAATAAATTCTACTATATTTTATTTAATATTTGAATTTGAATTTTTATTATATATATCTGCAGCAGCTTTTATCTTTTCAATATTATTTCTCATTAAGAACAGTTTCATATTTACAGCAAATAATGACTATAAAGTCCATAAAACCAACAAGCCAGGCATAACTGATGGTTTTAGAATTGCGAAGAAATTTTTATTTATAAATCAAAAATATTTAATTGCTAGTACAATCGGTTTACTACTGGCATGCCTGGTAATTTCTCAGTCAATTATTGTTATTTCTAGTTATCAACAATCTTCCATGGATAAATATTTGGAAGGAAGTGATCTGCCAGCATTCGATCTTCTAGTAAAAAATATCAATGAAACAGGTTATAAATTATGGAATGAGTTTTACAATAGCCAATATCCTGAATGGATTGAAACAATGGATCTAGACGTTGGTAGTAATTATACATTTGGTCGGGTAAGAACCAAAGTATTTCTTGGAGAACGATATAATCTTGATCGAGCGGAACGATGGGTAGATTATATTGGTTTTGAATCAAATATGTGGTTAGAGAGCTATCACAAGTTATTATCTCAACTCCCCACATTTACAAATATCGAATATAATGAAAATGATTCGCTACTGATTTTACCATCTTCATTAATATATGCGGGCAAAGATGTGGGAACAGAGCATTATGAAAGCAGTG
>CAZRLL010000012.1:0-786 GCA_964600735.1 uncultured archaeon | reverse complement strand
ATTCCAATTAATAACAGTTACCAATTTAAAATAATTGTAGATTATACTTCCAAATTTACCACCAATTTAACAATTCCCTTCAATTATATTAACTATACAACTACTAAATTTTGGCAAATGACTCCTCTTGATTATGCATATATTGATCAAAATAATCTTCAACTGCCCAAAGAATTTCGAATTGGGTCACTCTTCTTACCTCAAAATCGAGAATGGGATCTTTTTGAGAAATTACAAAATGCAGCTGAATTATATGAGGCAACGGAGTATGTATGGGGTGAAATGGGATTAGAATCAATTATATATCTTGACATCCCACTGATAAAGGATAAAAATTCGAAAATATTTTTAGGTGAAATTGAAAGAGCGATTATTAAAATTGGAACCGATTCTCAATCTTATATTAGAAATATTCCACCAAACAGCCCTAATAGAGAAGTTACTTTACTTGTAGTTTCACCCTTGTTCAGGGTTTTAGAAACTTATCTTATTGATGTGTCTGATTTAAGATACATAATGATGATCTCATCTGCACCTTTAATATTGATCTCACTATTTCTATTATATTTCTCATTGTCTCTCATAGAAAAAAGAAAGGAAAAAATTTTTCACATAATGATGATGAGAGGAGCGTCCAAGTATCAAATGAGAGGTATTTTGTTTAGTGAGATTCTAGTGACTGCAGCAATAGCAGTTATAATCGGGATGTCATTATCCATCCCTACTGCGCTACTTCTTCTCAGAAGTTCAGGCTTGCTTGAGTTTAACCTGCCACCGGTTGCACTG
>CAZRLL010000011.1:35588-37845 GCA_964600735.1 uncultured archaeon | reverse complement strand
TCTAAAATTGTCTGAAACTCAAGTTAAAAAGAAAAAACGCATGAAGTGAGTAATAAGTATCAGCTATTATTCTAAAACTTGTAGAGTAAATTATCACATCATTATTAGTAATTAATCCTGCACCATTAGGGGAATAAGAAATAAAAGCTTGTGGCATATTCCAAAATAATACTTTTGCATCATCCGGTTGTTGCATTAGATCCCAAAACAATATTAGAAGTATTAAAGTAATGAACCATATTATTCCACTATACCAAATTACAACTGGAACTCGTTGCCACCTAACTCTAACGGCGTGAAGAAAGATACAAAAATAAATTGTATTAGTAGCGATATGATGAATCTGATAGGATATCAGTAAATTAGTCTGACTGGCAATTACATGAAAAGAAAAGGTAATAAATGCACTAAAAAAAATACTGAATACAATAAAATAATCCTTTAAACGAGTCTGCAAAAATTGACGCAGAATGATTAATGCAGGTATTAAAGCTAAAAAAGCAATAATCAGGCTTAATATTTCAAATACAGTAAATGCCATTCTACAAAAAATTCAATTAATTAACTTATAAATAGATTTCTCTTAATTGAATAATCAATATTTAGAGCTTATCCACTTAGTTTATCACAATTCTCCAAATCATCGAAGATGTCTGACACAATAAGCTCCTTCCGGAATTCCTCCAACTATTATAAAACAATCCGCTCAAATTAGCTCAAATATGCATATATTATAAAATTATGGGATATTCATAACTGAAATTATTTCTTCAAGCAGGTATAGGTGGTCTTTACGATCAAATTAAGGAATTATTTAACGATTAAAATCTATCTTAATTTATTTCATTAAAATTCCTTCCTTGTTTAATATATAAGCTTGAAACTTTAATATAGATTGTAAAATCAACACACAATGGAAATTTCAGGATTGTCGGGGTATTTTGATGGTTTTAATTGGAATGAGGGGCCTTATACAATTATTATTTCTAATGGAATAATACAAAGTATTGAAAAAGAAACATCAACATTCGTTGATATAAAAGGTGATGGGCTTTTTCTTGCCCCACCATTTGTAGACGGTCATACTCATTTAATTTTTGCCGGTGATCGATCATTTGAACTTGCATTGAAGATAGGTGGTGCTAGCTATGCAGAGATATTGGAGAGTGGAGGTGGTATATTATATACGGTTAAATTTACAAGAGAAGCAAATGATAAGGAATTACTCGATTTACTTATCGGTAGATTAGACTTAATGCTGATAAATGGTACATCAATGGTGGAGATCAAATCAGGATATGGTTTAGAAGCTGAAGAGGAATTAAGACAACTAAGAATAATAAAAAAAGCTAATAATATACACCCAGTGGAGATTATTCCTACCTATTGTGGTGCTCACGCACTGCCCGCCGGAAGGTCACGAGAAAATTATGTAAACGAGGTGATATCCATTCTTCCTGATATTAAGAGAGAAAACTTGGCAACAACGACAGATGTTTTTTGTGATCGCGGCGCATTCAATATTGAAGAGACTGAAAAGATATTCAAAGCATCCTTGGATGTTGGAATACCAGTTCGGGTCCATGCAGAGGAATTAGAATATACTGGTATTGGAAAAATTGCAGCTGAAAAATTCCAAGCTTTAAGTGTTGATCATCTTCTTCTATCCAAAATAGATGATTTCAAGGTCTATGAAGAGAATAATACAACAGCGATGTTTATGCCAGCGGCAACAATTGGATTATTCACAACTAGTAGACCTCGGGGTTGGGAAAATTCCAAGGTTAACATTGGAATTGGGACAGATTATAATCCCAACAATTTATTGACTTCCATGCAGATTGCCACCAGATTGGCCGTATTCCTATATCGGATGGATCCTCAAAGGGCATTTCAAGCATCAACATCAGGTTCTTACCAAGGATTAACTGGAGAAAAATTCAATAAAATTGAAGAAGGATCCCCAGCTACATTCAACATAATCAATTCTGAGGATATAAACCAATTTATTACAAGATTCGATCAAAATCTTGTTTCACATACATTTATTGAGGGTAAAAAAATCACTGATATTTGATTTCAATATTAATAATTTTAGTTACTTACACGTGTTCTCAAGGCATCTACCATATCAATTTTCATGACATACCGTATGGCAGACCAAACACCTATTAATGAGGCCAGCCAAGCTGAAATTATACATAAAGCGTAACTTTGAGGGTAAATAACCGTTGGAAGTACAATAAGATCCCCAATC
>CAZRLL010000011.1:8538-35578 GCA_964600735.1 uncultured archaeon | reverse complement strand
TTTTATTATTGCATCTGTGATATAGTAGCTTAATGGAATAGAGAGAATTGCTCCTACAACAGAGATAATTATTCCTTGTAATGCAACGACTTTAGTAATTTTCTTTTTTCCCCCCCCAAGAGATCTTAGGTTAACGAATTCATTTTGTCGGGACATTACATCAAGAACAACAGTATTAAAGCTAAATAAAGCAACAGTTATAAAACCAATGAACACCATTATACCGACCATCGCCATAAGACCTTGGATTAAAGTCTCAATAGAAGCTTTCACATCTTTTAACGATATGATTAAAGCAAGTGGTAATCCTGATTCAGCAAGAGAATCTTTTACCTCACTTTCTTTATAATTCTCATCAATCGTTAATATAGTTCCAGTTATATTATTTCCTAAGTCAAATAATTCTTGTACTTTATCAATAGGTAAAAATGCCCCATCTGCCAGGATTTCAGTCATTATACCTTCAACTTTAGTAACACTTCCAAATAATTCGACCTCATCATTATTACCAACTTCGAGATTCTTTGCTAGATTAGTCCCTAAAACCAATCCGTCTAGATTACCTTTATCTAAATTTATTTTTCTTAATTTCGAATTCGCTTCAAAACCATACAGTGGGACGGTTAATGCATTATCTTTGTTAGATATTTCAACGGGATTCGATATAAAACCTTCATACTCATCAATCCCATCTATTGTATTAAGAATATTCGATACATCGGAAGGATCGAGTGAGTTGTAGTAATATAACTGTAAATCATATTTTTCATAATCCTCATAATTTTTATCCAATGCAGAGGTAAATGAATCCATAAAGCCTAACGCGGCTATCATTAACACCAATGACATTGAATAGGTGAAAATAGTTATTAGGGTCCGTCGACGATGTCGAAATAAACCCCGGATTGGAATTGCAGAGGATACAGATTTAAGACCAGGAATTTTAGTGAAAAACCTTTCCAGCATTGGTTTTGCATCAAATATAACATTAACAAATGAAGAAGACATCGCTTCCCTAGGCTCAATTCGAGACGCAGCAATTGAACTAATAAATGACAAGAATATAGATAGTCCTAATATTAGAATAATTGATTCAATAAATGGAGGAAAAGAAAATGCAGTGGATGGAGTAGGGATTCCAAGTAAATGGGCATATTCAACAGTCATTGCAGAAGCAATTCCCCATCCTAATGGAATGCCAATTCCTACACCGATTAATCCAAGAATGGCCCCCATTGATGTATAATGCATGGTTACAGTACTTTTACTTCCTCCAAGAGCTCGCATCGTGCCAATATAATTCCTTTGAGATGCAATTAATTTACTTATATTATCATAAATTGCAAATAATGCAAGCAATAATACAACCAAACCAAAAACTTTAGCCATATCATCTAACGCCCCAACATCTGCATCTTTCATCTTTTGCTCCATTTCATCATTTAATTTTACAAAACTTATCTGATTAGTTACTTTTGATAATTCAGTTTTTACATCATCTATTGCAGCATCAAACTTCTGTTCATCAGAAACAATTTCATCTTTAAACCGTACTAAAACTTCATTTACTTGATTTTCTAATTGAAATATTTCTTGAGCATAATCCAATGTTAACCAACCTGCAGCAAGTCCAGATAAATCAGGCAATCCACTCTTTGGATTAACATTATAGACATACTCTGGACTGAACACTTTGGACGCTATAGTAATTTTTTGCACACCTGAAGGTGTGAACAAATTAATTTGATCACCTAATTCAAGATGTTTTAAATGAAAAAATTGTTCAATGAGGAAAATTTTTTGAGATGACGCATTTTCAAAAATCTTCGGTAATTCATCATCAGTTAAAATAAAATCATTGACTTTGGGTCTTCGATCCCCTGGGGCACCAAAAATAACCGCGGTATAAGTTTTATCATCACCATCCAATTCTAAGATAGTAATCATTGATAATCTATAATCCCACCCATCCTCCTCAATGGATTGAATATTATTAAGATTAATATTGGCAGGATCTGTACCATTAATTATAAATCTAACAGATTCAATATTTGCCTTATCTTCATTGTTATCAAACGTTTCTTTGATATTTACATATCCTAAAAATAAACCTCCATAAAGGCTGTTGCAATTGCTACAATTAGTATAATTGATATTGATCGGCCTTTGTTATATCTAAGATCACGATAAACTTTTTTAGACAAAATACCCATCATTATCACCTTTGAATACCATATTCTGCATATTTCTTATCGTCTTGAAATAAAACACCATCTTCCATGATTAAAAGACGATCAGCAACGGAAGCTAATGCAGGGTCATGAGTAACCACACAAAATGTGATTCCCTCATCTTTACTCAATTGTACCATTAAATCCACTATGCTATCCCAGTTTTTTTATCAAGATTTCCTGTCGGTTCATCTGCAACAATAATCGACGGTTTTTTAACTAATGCTCGAGCCACTGCAACTCTTTGTTGTTGACCACCGGATAACTGAGCTGGAAAACGGTCTAACTCTTCATGCAAGCCTACAGCTTCTAAAGCTGTAACGGCTCTTTCTTTCTGATATTCTTTCACTCCCATCATTTCTAATGCTAACTGCACGTTTTCTGTTGCAGTTAAACTTGGAATTAAATTATGAAACTGAAATATCCAGCCAATTTTTGATCTTCTGTGTTCAGTCATCTGTTTATCATCGTAATCAGTGATATTATTTCCATCAACTGTTATGTGACCACTCGATGGTTGATCGATTCCTCCTATCTGGTTTAGTAATGTAGTTTTACCAGATCCAGAAGCACCTAAAATGATTACAAATTCCCCCGGATTAATTTCCAGATCTACACCCCTTAGGGCATGTACATCAATATCACCCACCTTAAATATTCGGTGAATGTTTTCAGTTGTTATTATTGGTTGTTTTGTCGTTTTAATTACATTCTTGTATTGTAAATATTGCTACGATACCATCTGTTAATTGCTCAATCAATGATTCTTCAGGATCCTGCTCAAAGAATATTTGCAGTCCAATTCCATCAAGCAATCCTATAAATAATCTTGCTTGAATTTCAGGTGCTGAGAGACCCATTTTGTCAAATACCTCTGTAAATCCGTTAATATAACTCTGCATCAATTTAAGAATATGCAACATCGCTTCTTGGACTTTACGTTCTATTTCATTTTCTGGCTTTTTAGTTAACTTTTCTTTATCGGCGAGTAACTGAAGAAAGAGTTGAATAAATCCTGGTGAGGTAACAGCCATTTCTAGAGATAATTTAACTAGATCCCTGAGATTTCCCATGATATGAAATTGTTGAAGCATATCTTCTATGATATTTTCAATCACCGCTAGTGCAAGAAGTTCTTTATTCAAAAAATGATTAAATACTGATCCTTTAGCAACTTTCGCTAATGTAGCAATTTTTTGGGTAGATATCTTGTGAAAATCTTTTTCGAGAAATAATTCAGTGGCTGCAGCTAAAATTTGATTTTTAGTCTGAATTGTTTTTTCCTCTCTAGATTTAGGTTCTTTATCCATGTGGTATCACAATTAAGTCTAGCTATATTTATTGACCACCCGGTCATATATAAAGTTGACCAATTGGTCATTGACTGATTGGTCATTTTTTGTAAAAAACAATGAATATACTTGGGATTACAAACAATATCCTAACCTAGGACATTAGTGAGGAAACTTTATAATTTAAAATATATTACAGTTCCGTAGGTAATTTTCATTTAAGCAATAATATTTAAGACTAAACCAGGTACAATAATTTGCTATGACTAAAGAAATTAAAAAAACTTTAATTGTCAATACAAGCCCACAGAATGTATACAATACATTACTGGATGCAGAAAAGCACTCGGTTTTAACAGGAGAACCCGCTGAGATAGATCACACAGAAGGTGGTAAGTTTTCTGTTTTTGGAGGAGCAATCTATGGTAAAACTACTCATTTGATTCCAAATAAAAAAATTGTGCAAAAATGGAGAACCCAAGCTTGGGAAGAAAATTTATATTCTGAGACGTCTTTTATATTAGAAAAGGTTAGAGAAGGAACGAAGATTATTTTTTCACATAAAGGTATTCCTTCAAAGCATGTTCAAATGATTGAAGAAGGTTGGAATAAGAACTATTGGGAAAAAATGGCAGATTTTTTTTTGAAACATCGATAAATAAATTTGGTCCTGTTAAACTGTTTTAGTCAAGAATTTCGGATTTTAAATGCGTTTTGAAAAATGCAGAAATTTTTATATTTTTATTTTTTCCTTTATCCAAAGAAACGATCATAACAATTTAAAGGAAAAATAGATTAAATCCTTTCAACTGAAAGTATAAATGACACATTTTTTTGGTACTGATACAAAGATCTACAAGATGGTATTATTAGGTGATCCGAGTGTTGGTAAGACTTCCCTTCGTAAAAGATACTTGGGGACAGGATTTGATGGAAATTATGTTCCAACCATTGGTGCTGATTTTGCGATTAAACTGTTGAAGAATAAAGCAGTTCAAATCTGGGATCTAGCTGGTCACTCAATTTTTAAAAATGTCCGGATTGAATTCTATCGAGGGGCTCAGGGAGCATTAATAATATTCGATCTTACCAGTAAAAAATCCCTTCAAAATGTATCAAAATGGTTAGATGAACTATATAGAGTGACTTCTGTTCACATTCCATTTGTTCTCGTGGGTAACAAAGCTGATTTACGCGATGGAGATATCGAAATGATAAATTCTGGAGAAGCCAAAAATGTTATCGATACACTTCAGAAAATATCTAATTTTGAAACTACATACGTCGAATCGTCTGCTTTAACTGGTTTTAATGTTGATGAAATATTTTCCAATTTATTGAGCAAAATTGATGAAAGGCGTTAGGTCAATTGATTAAATTTATAAGAATACAATCTCATCGAAATTAGAAAATTGAATAAGGATAAATAACATGATGAAATACAGGAAATTAGGCAAGCATGGAATAAAATTATCTGAAATTAGTCTTGGTACAATGCTCTATCGAAGAAAAAAAAGGCGAACGCTTTCAGCGCCAGCAAGAATACACAGACAACAAATATCAGCTCGACGAATATGATGAGCTGAAATTCAGAGTAGCAGGTTATAATCTCCAAGAACTAAAATTAGATGATGTACGATCCCTATTGATAAGTGAAGGTATTGCCAAATATATGTTTGGATTAATCGGTGAGGGGAAAGAGGCCAATGTCTACTGGGTAGAAACACACAATGGAAATTTCCAAGCAGCAAAAATGTTTAGAATTTATGCTACAACTCACAAAGCCAAGTTTTCTAAGACTTCTGATAGATTTGGTATTGCAGAAGTCTTTGTCTCAGAGAGTATCAAAATTTGCATTATATGTATGATGCGGGTGTTCTTGTGCCAAAATCCATTGATCGGAAAGAATTTTTTTACATGATGGAGTTTTTGGGAGATGAAAATGGTCCCAGTCCTTTATTGGGAGAAGTGAACCTAAATGAGTTGGGCATAGATCCTGTGAATGTGCTCGATAATATCCTTGATGAACTTGATGTAATGTTTAATGATGCTCAAATGGTCCATGGAGATTTTAGTGAACATAATATCGTTTGGCATGATGACAAAGCTTGGATTATTGATGTTTATCAATCCCAACGTTACCATCCAAAATATGATACAGAAACTAGAATCAAGATAAATAAAGCACTTAAAGTACTAAAAAAGGACATTACAGGGATTATTAATTATTTTCGAAGAACCTACCGAATATCTTACGATATTGCTAGTGTTTTTGGGACAATGATTGATGAACCGGTAGAGGACTGGATACCTGAGGGTATGATGAGCGAGAGTTTCGATGTGGACGCCTACGTTAAATTGCAAAAACGAGTTGATTATTAATTTTCAATCAACTAAAGGGACTATAGTTCTTTCTTGAACCAAATGTGATTGGATAATTTAGTAACAAAAGTGTTTGTATTATATAAATTCAGTTGCTAATATTCTATCAATCAAAATGAAGGGAATAAGTAGGAAAGGGCCTAGCAATATAAAGTGCTTACCTTTCCTTGCCATATTTGTATCTATGGAATGATAAATGAAGCGGAGAGCGAAGGAAAAATTTGCCAAGAAAATAAAGATTCCGAGTTGCCCAATGAATTTTAATTCTGCGAAAATTATTCCAGTTAGGCTCATACAAACGACTAAAAGAGTAAAACTTATGTTCCGGGCAACAGATGGACTGAAACGGACCGCGATTGTATTAACAGAGTGCTTGCTATCCCCCTCGACATCGATAATTCCCTTTAATATTTCTCTGGATAAATTACCAGAAAATGTAATAATTCCAAAAGTGAACGGTAATAAGGTCAATGTACCGTTGAAAAATAAATCACCATACAAGAATGAAGCAAGGCCGGTATAAGCGACTACTAGATTACCGATAAAACCGGTTTTCTTTAACTTGAAATTGTACAAGTCTGCAATTAACAGATGAAATAAAGCCCATAACCAGCTGAAGTGGATATCAATATCATCCGTAAAATCAATTAATAACCCAAAGAGAACACCCAAAAATCCCAGGAGAACACTGTAAATCTTAGCATTTTTTATACTCATTTTTCCTGATGGTAACATTCTTTTAGGTTCATTTATCAGATCGATTTCAAAATCAATAATATCATTTACAACCATTGCATGTGCACTCAAGAAAATTCCAGCAAGTAGGATATAAAAATAGGTTAAAAAGTGCATATTTCTTGATAAACTCCCCCCGAGTATCACTGCCATTATAGCAATTAATCCAACAATTAAATCGTCTTGTGGACGAATTATTTTGAAATATGGAAGAATTTTCTTTCTAGCCAGATCATCCATTTGATCCCAACTGATCAATAAAATTCTCCATAATAAATATATTGGAATTCTGAATTAAGTTATTGAGCAATTTCAATTATTTGTTGATAGAATAAATTGTTTAATTAGTAATCATTCATTGGATTTAATTGCATACTAAATTCAACCTTGATCCATTTTAATTACCTAGATTATGAACAGAGATGATACAACTAAGATAAAAAAATTCCTAGAAGTTAAATAATAGTAAAACTTATTCCAATTGTGACTCTAGTACTCATCGTAAGAACTATCGAAGGTATTGCGGTGGTTACAGATACTTTGACAACTGCGAATACAACACTCGAAATTTATGGCGAAGAAAGACCGGTTGAATATCATTTATATTCGAGAAGAAAATTAAGTAAAGTGGGTAACTACGCCATTGTTCATGCGGGTTTATCATTTCTCAATGGTAAAACAGTCAATCAAATCGTAGATCGACTCACTTCTTATGATAAAAGCATTAAAAATACTATCGAAACCCTCAAAGATAAATTTGTAGAGGAAATGGGTAAAGATCCAATCGTTCCCAAAATGCCTAATGATTCGTTGCTCTTATCCGTTGGTATAATCGGTTATCACGAGAAAAAACCCTTTGTTTACAGGATTGTGTTTTTCAGATCAAAAAAGGATGAGGATCAGTTATTTGATGTGATTGAGACTAAAGATTCATTTGATCCCCCATTTTATGGGATAGACTATTTTGGTGACTATGATTTTATTCAACTGGTTATTCGGGCTGCAAAGAAGGAGAATTTACTTAAGCCATTTGACATATTAACCCTCAATGAAGCTCTGAAGCTGGCAAGAACGTTAATTCGCTTTTTAATTGAATTTCAAAAATATATGGTACAATTTACAGTCGCCTATCCGATCGAATCATGTATAATTACTTTAGAAGAAGGATTTCAATGGGTAGATAAGATGGAACTGAAGAAATTTCACTATACAGATCATAGTGTGGATTAATACTGAAATGTTAAAATTATCTCTAATAGAAGTAATCTATGAATTATTATAATTATAATTATTAATTGAAAATGTTGAGCCTGAGCAATCTTTAGTGATAAGAAATAAAAATAAAGATAAGATAAATTAACTCAGAGGTATTGCATGAGCAAATTACTTTGGAAACCATCAGAAAAAATTATTAAAGAGGCTAATATGACTAAATTTATTGGTTTAGTCAATAGTAAACGTAATTTGAAGATAAAAGATTATCAGCAATTATATGATTGGTCAATCGATAAAGTTTCTGAATTTTGGGAAGATGTGTGGGAATTCTCAAAAATTATCTCTTCGGAAAAATATGTTAAAACTGTTGAAAACATCAAAAAGTTTCCTCCGAAGACAAAATGGTTCTCCGGGGCAAAATTAAATTTTGCTGAAAATTTACTTAGATTTCGAGATGACCGGGTTGCGTTGATATTTAAGGGTGAGACAAAAGAACAAATTGAAATTACTTATTCCCAGTTGTATCATAAAGTTGCACGACTAAGCAAATCATTGGAAAACCAAGGTATCATATCAGGTGATAGGGTTGTCGGGTATATGCCCAATCTAATTGAGACGATAATCGCTATGCTAGCTGCTACATCTCTGGGTGCAACATGGGCATCATGTGGAGCTGAACTTGGAGCCGAAGCGGCACTAGATCGTTTGGGTCAAATTGAACCTAAGTTGTTATTCACTGTTGATGGTTACTTGTACAAAGGACAGAGTTTTGATCAGATGCACAAGATTCGGAAACTAATTGAGGGCATTCCTTCCATTCAGAGGGTTGTTGTATTTCCATTCGTAGACGAAAATATTGATATCACTTCTCTCAGAAACTCTGTATTATTTAATGATTTCCTTGCCCCTGAAGAGGTCACAGAAATTAACTTCAAACAATTACCATTCGATCATCCATTATACATCATGTTTTCCTCAGGTACAACTGGCAAACCAAAATGTATGGTTCAGGGAGCGGGTGGAGTTTTGATTAACCATCTCAAGGAATTAATTTTACATACAGATTTAAAACGAGAAGATCGGATCATGTATATAACATCGCCTTCCTGGATGATGTGGAACTGGCTGGTTAGTAGTCTTGCGGTGGGTGCTGTAATATCTCTATTTGATGGTAATCCACTCTATCCAGATTGGAGTGTTATTTGGCATATTATCGAGGACCAAAAAATTACCATATTTGGCTGCAGTGCTAGTTACCTTCATTATCTCAAATCAATTAATGCAAATCCGGGTAAGAGATTTGATCTTTCAAAGCTTAGAGAAATCTCCCAAACAGGATCTTCACTATCTCCAGAAGGATTTGAATGGATATATACGGAAATAAAACCTAATTTACATTTTAATTCAATTTCTGGAGGAACAGACATAAATGGATGTTTTGCCGGTGGAAGTCCAACATTACCTGTCTATGCCGGTGAACTTCAAGCACGGGCTTTGGGAATGAAAGTTTTAGCTTATGACGAAAATGCTAATCCAATTCTTAATACACAGGGTGAGTTAATCTGTGAACTACCTTCCCCCTCAATGCCCATATATTTCTGGCAAGATGATGACAATAACAAATACAATGCAGCATATTTTGATTATTATGAAAATAAAAAAGTATGGAGACATGGTGATTACATCAAGATAAATGGTAAAACCGGTGGAGTCACCTTTTATGGTAGATCAGATGCGGTACTTAAACCGTCTGGAGTGAGAATAGGTACCTCTGAGATATATAATATTGTTGAGGAATTTGATGAGGTTGCAGACAGTCTGGCAATTGGTCAGCAAATCAAAGATGATCAGAGGATCTTACTATTTATTCAAATGAATCCAGGTTATGAATTATCTAACGAATTGAAACTTAAAATTAAATCCGATTTGAGAACCAAAGCATCACCCAGACATGTACCTCAGGTGATTTATCCAGTATCTGATATTCCATACACATTTTCAGGAAAAAAGGTGGAATCAGCAGTGACCAATATAATTCATGACCGTAGAGTGACCAATAGAGGTGCATTGAGAAATCCTGAAGCACTTGTTTTTTTTGAAAATATTAAAGAAGAATTAGAATGAATTGCTTTATTTTTCTGAGTCGGATAATTAGTTTTCTTTCAATTTTTAAAATGGAAAGGATACACCAGTAAGTTAAAGCATTATCTACGTAAGCGGTGATTTCCCTCTTTATTTTGACCTATATTATATAGTATACTGTTGCATGTAAAATAAGAATGACAGAGTCAACTAGTTTAGAAGAAAATCTAAAGAAAAAACTGGAATCTGGAGAGATAACTCAAGAGGAATATGACGATCTTGTTAAGAAATTTGGTGACCTCAATCTACTTTCATCTAAAGTTGAAAGAGATCATCATAGAAAACGCAAAAAAAGACACAAATGGAGCTTTACTGGAAGTGCATCTATGGAAGGAGATGAAGTGGATGGTCCAGTGCGCGTATCTGGCAGGCTCAACGTAGATGGAGATCTGAAATGCCAAGTTATGAAGGTGTCTGGAGCAGCTACAATTGATGGGGATTTGACGGTTGTTGAGACTACGACAATTAGTGGAGCTCTTAATGTCTATGGAGATGCTAAATTCGGAGATTATGTGAAAACCTCAGGTAGGATGAAGGTTGAAAAAAATCTTTATCTTACCGGTCCTTTGAAAACCTCAGGAAAGGTTACTACGGGTGGGGAGATTATCGCTGGAGAGCCAATCAAGGTATCGGGAAAAATCCATTCTCAAGCAATAAGATCCAAATCTTCCGTAAAATTATCTGGTAAAATGCAAATAGAAAAAGAAGTAGTTGCAGAGGAGCTTGTATCTAGCGGTGGAACGTCAAGAATTGGTGGTAATTTACAGGCAAACGTCGTTGAGATTGCCAAAAGATATAGACTACGTTCAGTTGAAGGGGAATCGAACGAATGGGGCGATCCCGATGATATTGATAGTTTGCCAGATCTGGGTAGATTCATAAGTAAGATGGTAACCAAATTCATTCCTATGACATTCAACATGGGAGGAATGAGTAAACCTGGGATGTTTGAAATTGGGAACAACATTGAGGGCTCAGAAATAGACATTTCGTACACCCACGTAAAAGGAGATGTTATTGGCGTTAATATCAAAATTGGTCCAAGTGTAATCGTCGATGGAATCGTAAAATACAAGGAAACTATAGAATTACCAGAAGGATCAGAAATAAATACAGAAAAAATTGAAGGATAAACCTTTTCTGTGTTCTATAATAGTGTAAGAAACTAAATCATAAATAAAGAA
Source organism: uncultured archaeon (assembly GCA_964600735.1). Classification (GTDB taxonomy): domain Archaea; phylum Asgardarchaeota; class Heimdallarchaeia; order Heimdallarchaeales; family Kariarchaeaceae; genus LC-2. Next base: position 24,397 of record CAZRLL010000011.1, on the reverse strand, counting down.
GCTAATTTAATCCAAGAGCTGGGATCACCGGATTTATCAACAATTCCTGTTTTGATTCGTGACATAATGGATCTTAAATCTGACAAATTGGGCTTTTTTACGTAATTTAGAATTCTAGATTTCAAGCCAGTTCGTTCCACCAACGCATCTACCTTTACGTCTTTACTCTTTCCTTTGGCAGTTTTCTTAATTTTTTCCAGTTTGGATTTATTTTTTTTATGTGAATTTACAACCAATTCCAAGTTTTCCTGTATTAGATCAAATTTGGACTCAATCTCCTTAATTCCCTCAAGGAAACCATCTTTTGTTAAGACGTTATTATTAATACTTTCTGAAAATGATCTTATCAAAACTATTTCTTTAGTAATTGGTTGTAATTCGCTTAAGATCTGGTTGTGATTATCAATTGCTGATATTTCCATTTTTTTGACCATATTCTTAGTTGTATCAATCCCTGCATATACTTGTAATAACAGATTGTAGGTCTGTACTGTTAGAGGTAAGATAAATGAGGATTCTGTTTCATTTGCACTCGAAATGTCTAGATCCTGGGATATAAGTGTTTTTACCTTATCGGAGTGTTGTCTTGTCAAATCATATAATTTAAGATCTATTGGATGACTACACGAAGGACATTTTCCATAGATTTTAACCCATTCATTAAATTCGTTTGCATGGAATATCTGGTAACAAGCTTCAGGATTTTGTGATGAACAGGTATCCCAATTTTCTCCACTTTTTATAGCTAATTTGCATATTTCACAGCGCAGATCGCAATTAGGACACCGATCAAATATATTTTCCAACTCATGTTGACATAGAAGACACTTATTACTGATTTGGACGTTTTTTTGTAAAACTTGCTGTTGCATTACTACCCAGTAATCATCAGTGTAATCAGCCGGCGTACCCGAATCTTCATGACGTACGCCAGTAATTCTCTCCTGAATAATTAGACTTTCCATTATTCTGGTCACTTCCTCGATTGATTTTCCAGACCTTTTTGCTAGAGTATTGTTACTTACTTTTCCAAGTCCACCGTCGAAACGCGAGTCGTTTAAGGATTGGTAAAAAAGATCAATAAATTCATCTGATTCAAAATTTATTATTTGATTTGAAACATCCATGTTTATTTGTGTAATCAAATCACTTACATTATCGGTATTGTGAGGGTCGGAGCTATTCTTTGGCAATAGGTAGTCTTCCAATTCTTCTAATTCCTTAGTTGTTAGTGAATTTGAGTTAGTTATTTTTTTTTCCCGAGAAAATGGGTTATTATCTAATTTTAGTGATTCCAAGCTAGGAAAATCCTTTTCTGAAAATGAGATAATTGAAAGGTTATTTGACATTAATGACAATTTCTTTATTCTTTTTTGATTGCCGAAAATATCTTCTGGAAGATTTTCAATTTTATTGAAGCTGAGATCCAATTCTTCCAAAGAGGCTAAGAATTGGAAAAGAGAGGGATTTAATTTTTTTAATTGATTATTTGATAAATTTAGTATTCTTAATTTTGTGATCTTCTCAAAATTTTTTGGATTTACTTTCTTTATTGTATTTTTATTTAATTTCAATATTTCTAGATCTTTCAGGCTATCAAAACAATTCGAATGAATCTTATCAATCTGGTTAAAACTCAAATTCAGAGAATTTAACTTATATGGGTAAGAAAATACCTTTGATGGTAAAACTTTGATTTTATTTGCAGAGAGATTCAGCCAATTTAAGTTTTGTAAATTCTCGAAATCATCTCTTTTAATCGATAAAATATTGTTATTGGGAAGGTTTAATCCCAAAAGATTCGGTACATCGTTGAAAATATTTTCAGGAATGGAGGAGAAGTCATTTCCATGCAAATATAGATGATTTATGGTTTTAATATCTTGAAAAATACCGTCTTGTAGATCAGTAATTTCCAATCTTCCTAGATCCAGACTTATTAGTTCACTGTTTACCACTTTAGTCCAATTAGAATTTACCACCTTGCTAAGGTAATTACTCCGATTCAGTTCAGAAAGAATTCCCCTTATTATTTTTATTTTTTCCAAAATAATGAACCCCTACGTGATCGATTACTTAGTTATTGATTTTTGAATTTTTGTCATTATTATATTAAAATCAAACCACAATTAATTTGAGTTTAATAATAACGCAACCAACAGACACTTAGTTAATCAAAAATGAATTTTGAATATTTTCGTATCCGAGGTAAATTCAAATCTAAAACAATTACATATTAAATTAGATTTCTAATAAATTTTAATAATCATCGTTAAATTCTTACATATTGAGTTTGGAAAATGCTAATCGATTGTATCTGAATGGATCGTTTAGCGAAGCAGTTGATTTAGTAGATAAATTAATTCAACAGGAAGATAACAAAAAGTTAAACCTAGAGGCAACCTTACTCAAAGGTGAAATCCTATGTTATACAGAAGATTATGATAATAGTCTCCCAATTATAATAGAAGTACTTGAAGAATCTGAAAAACTTGGTAATGAGATAATGAATATTAAGTCATCATTACTATTATCAGAAATCCATTACCAGCTAAATAATTCTGATGAAAGTTATGATTTATTATTACAAGCAGATAAGAAACTACAAAAACTTGAAAATATATCAAGTCAAGAGTTGATAATACTAAAATCACAATTGTTGAGAGATAAAGGACGTTATTTCCAAAATGTTGGATATAATGAAGAAGCGTTTAAACAATACAATGAAAGCTGGGAATTGATCAAAGGAGTAAATTCTGATGTGGACCAATCGTTTTCACTTCATTCTATTGGTTCATATTACGCAGACAAAAGAGACTACAAATTAGCTCTAAAATATTATAATAGAGGACTAGTAATAAGAGAAAAAAACAATTATCAGTATTTAATTGCTTCATCTATTAGTTCTATCGGGGCATTAAATTCTGAAAAGGGAGAATTCAAACTAGCAATTGAGTATTTTAACAAAGCAATGAAGATTTATAAAGATTTGAATATTCAAGGAGGAATTGCCAAAGTGCATAATTACCTTGGATTAGCTTTTGTAGGAATGGGTGAATTGGAAGATTCTCTAAAAAATCATAAAAAAGCACTAAAAATAAATACTGCCATCGGAATTCAATCCAGAATAGCCATGTCTTTACACAACATTGGAATAATCTATTTTTTGACTGGTGAACTGGATAAGGCTTTGGAATATAGTTACAAAAGCTTAGAAATAAATGAATTATTAAAGTATAAATTCGGTATCGCTGGAGCCTGTAACAACCTAGGAATTTTATATATGCAAAAGGGTGAACTTGAGAAATCATTGAATTTCCATCAAAGACATCTTGAAATTGTGATAAATTTTAATAATAAAACTGATCTGGCGATGTCTTATGTCAATTTAGGTACAATATATCAAATGAAAGGTGAACTGGACAAAGCTTTAGATTATTTCAAGAAGAGCTTAGACATAGATAGAGAAATCGGTACTGAAATTGAGATCGCTGAAAGCCTTTACAATTTGATCAAACTTAGTCTAGTAATGGATAATACAGAAATGGTAGACGAGTATCTCAATGAACTAAAAGTTCTTGATGACGGATATTTTAATAAATTTGTCAAACTGCGTTATAAAATCGCTCAAGCACTATTACTGAAAAGTAGTCCAAGAACAATCAATAAGGCAAAAGCACAAGAGATATTAATTGAGTTAAATCAGGATGAAGTAATAGATCATGAATTGACTATATTTGCAAAATTAAATTTATGTGAACTTTTACTCACAGAGCTTAGAAATACTGGGAATGAAAATGTACTGGTTGAATTTAAGGAATTAGTAGAAGACCTACATAATTTTGCCAAAGAGCAAAATTCTTGGTCGTTATTAGCAGAAATATATTTATTGCAATCAAGTCTTGCTTTGATTGAATTAAATTTGGATAAAGCCCAAAACCTAACAAATCAAGCACAGATTATCGCTGATACTAAGGGATTAAGTAATTTATCCATTAAAATTTCAAATCAATTTGATAGGTTAATTGAAAATCAGCAAACATTAGAAAGAATGGTAAATGAATCAGCACCTTTGGCTGAAATTTTGGAAGAGGTCCATTTAGAGGATTTCATTTCTAAAATGATAAATAAAAAGCCAGAAGAAAGGGTGATTCTGCCTGAAAAACCAGCAATAGTATTATTGCTTGATAATAGTGGGATTAGCTTATTTATTAAAAAATTTGAACATGGTGCTAATTTTAAAGATGATTTAATAGGAGGATTAATTTCTGCGATTTATACTCTAAGTGAGAATGTCTTTTCAACACATGGTTCCATTCAGCGGATAAAACATGATGAATTTACCATAATATTAAAACAAATAGATTCTTTGCTTTTTTGTTATGCCTTTTATGGTCAGTCCTATTCTGCTTTACAAACATTAGATAAGTTTATAGATGCCCTGAAAGGATCTAAAACGACTTGGAAATCTTTGAAAAGGGAGATACCTGGATTAACTGCATCTGAAAAAAGCGGAATGGAATTGATTACTAATGAGATATTCACACGCAAATATATAAATTAATTTCTTTTAGATCACTCTGTCAAACGTTATACCATTTTATTAAGCTTTCATTTATTTTTGTTCGGAGATCTAGAAGCATCTTTTCTACTTCAGAGATAACTTCACTATGATCTTTTTTCATAAATGCCTTTGTTACAAAATCAGTTTTATACATAGTTCTGATTTTATAAAATTCATTTAAAGACCCATGTAAAAATCCATCAAAAATTCCTTTTAAACCAGTGATTGCCTCTTCTAAAGCTCTATTTGCGTTTATACCAACCACAAACAATTCTTTTTTACCTCTAGCCTCCAGATTCTCGAATACAAACGCTATATAATATACAATTCCAAATGGTTTAACCCAGGGGAAAGTTCCTGTCACAGTTGAATGCGTGATAATATCTTCAAAATCCAGACTAGCTACTAATTTCACTACTGAATTTGAAAGTATTTCAGAATCTGTAGAAGAATCATCTGAATTCGGAGACCTTGCGATAATTTTAGGACCACTAATCTGGTTCATTGTTAATAAATATGCAGCAGGGAAGTTTTCTTCTATATTTGTTGAAATTCCCACCGATTCAGAACTGATCTGAGTCTTTTCTATTACCCATTTTAAAATTTCTGAACCAAATCTGTTAATTCCTTTTTCAACATTTTCACCAGTTTTCGCACTCGTTCTAATCGATGTAATCGAAAATATCTCACTATATTTATTGGAGAATTCTTCAACCTTAGCTTGTTGATTTTGTTCGGTTATATATAGGTGGTCTAGATCAGGTATTAAATCGATTTTATTTCCAATTAAGAGCAAAGGGGCAGTGTTATTTTTTGTGGATGAATAAAATCTTTCAATCCAATTAACAACATCATCAAAGGATTCTTTATTGTCAATGCAATACACAACAATTGCTCCGACTGCTCCCTTATAATAAAATGGGTGTACTGCTTCAAATTGTGGTTGCCCTGCAAGATCCCAAAGAGCCAAACCAAAAGTTTCCCCGTCAATTTTGAGATTTTTAAAGCTAAAGTCAGCTCCAATTGTTTTTAGATAATTTGTTGGAAATCTTTCGCCAAGATATGTTCTTCTTAGACTAGATTTTCCGACTGATGGATTGCCAATAATTACGATTTTGAATACTTTTTCAACAGAATCCATCATTATACCTATACCATTTGAAATTGCTTGCTATTTTACATTTTTCAAAAACCTATCAAATGTTGATAGAACAATTAAAAAAAAACTTCGATTATAATTGAAAAACGTATCAATTTGATTAATTTATTTTTAGAGTGTAAACTTCTTTTAATGAAAAAATGGATCCTTTTTTGAGAAAGTACTGATTATTTCAGCCATCTACTTACTATTTATCTACCAAAGTTTCAAATCTAATCATACATATAATCATTCGAGGGGCATAAAGTAAAACACTACGATGAGTTTCGTATCTATCTGTTCTGTATTGATAGGAATTCCTGATGCAGTTTTACGGGGGATGTTGGATGGTGTGAGTCATCTAATATAATTAAAGCTAATGGGAATACTACCTCATTGGTATCAGGTGAAATTGTAAATTTTACTCTTTACATTCATGGCCTACCAATTTCTTACATCCTCTTTGTTCATTAATGACGCAATTATACTAGCAATGTTTCCCCTAATCGCTTTTAATTGAGGATGTACAAAAGCTTTAACATGGTCAATAGAGACTTTTGAATCAATTAAAACTAGGTTCCATGGATCCTTTTCTCCCGTTTTTTGTCTAATTGACTCTACAAAGGTAAACAGCGCGCTTTTAATGTCGATATAAAGAGATTTGCTTAAATTTACAAAATCTTGGCCAATTACAATTGTTAATGAATGTAATTCTACTTCTCCTCGGGCCTTTATATTGGGAACAGAAAAAACTACATTTGTTGATTCACCCATGTAAGGATGAGACAAAGGAATAGTAGAAAATACATGACCAAGATTACCTATCAACTCTGAATTTAATGTAGAGAATATATTGACGACTTTATCCAAATTTCTTAAATTATTTACTTCATGGGGATCTGCTTCAATAAAAGTTGGTCCAATATTTTCATGAGCTACAGCATACCAAATGGCAGGTATGCAATCATCAATAAATTTCGGTGACAAATCATCTAAATGTATAAATTCATTTGGAGCGTGCTCATCTTGAGTTTGAAGTTCGGAGTGAGCTAATTTAAGTGAATTTTCAAGCATTAGTATTCTATCTGCTTGTCTTAAAACCTTTAGTCCTATTTTAGCAATCTGACGAGAAAATTTTATTGGTGCTGATGAGCTAACATCACTGCCGAGAACGACCCAAAAATTATCGAAATTTTTATCTTCTAGTAAAAGGCAGGATAAGTTATGTTGATCAATGTTTATATCATTTTTGAATGGATCAGTTTTAATCCAATTTAAAATTTTATTACTATTATCATCAATTAATGATGTCACATATTCCTCTGAGAGATCCTCAGATAATGCTTCAATATTTACACAATCCCGGACAATATTTAACCAGATCAATTTTTCAATATTATAGTTTTTTAATAAAGAAAGCAAACTAGACTTATTACTTACCTCGTAATTATCAGTTTTCTTAATCCAACTTACTAAAGGTTCAAGAAGCTCTCTTTTCATATAATTTGATATAATCTACTAATTAATGATAAATTATTAGATTACCTTTTGAAAATTTGTAAAAAAGAAATTTTTAGGAGATTTAATTTCCTGTTTTGACTTTTGACCTATTACTTTAGTTTACGCCTAATTTTATCAGCGATCTGTGTCTGATCTAACCCCTCAATAGGTTTCCAAATGATATTTAATCCTTCATCTTGGCGTTTCGGTATAAGATGCCAATGAGCATGGAATACTGCTTGGTGAGCTATCTTTCCATTATTCTGCAATATATTATAATCTTGAATACCCATGGCTAAAACAACTCTTTTTATTTGAGTCATTATTTCATTAAGTGCATCATCTGCTACATCATGAGCTCGTTCCGCATGTATTTTGGGTATAAATAGACAATGTCCCTCAGATAGTGCTGAATGATCCATGAATACCAAAACATTCTCAGTTTCTAAAATTTTATCCGATGGGATATCTCCTCTAACAATTTTACAAAAAATACAATTCTCATCATTCATATCTTGTACTAAATTAAAATATTAATAAAGAATATAAGTTGAGCTTACACATTTGGAAATTTTGAAATGAAGGGTTAAGCAATTCATATTATTCTCCATGAAATTTGAGTTTACTGAAAAAGTCAGAAAAAAATGCAAATATCGAATTGAGTTGTGATACATGTTTTAATAATACAATTAGAAAATTCAATTATGAGTGAAAAATACTGTTCAACCTGTGCTGCAAAAAATTCACCAGATGCTGTTTTTTGTGCAAATTGTGGGACAAAAATGGGGGAAAATGTGCCTGATGCGAGGAAAAGTGATGTTCCACCTCAGCAGTATCAACAATCTCCACCTAGTCAACCTCAACCACCACAATACATACCCCCAATATCTAATCAGCAACCCCCACCTCAACAACCACCACAATATCAGCAACAACCACCACAATATCAGCAACAGTCACCACAATATCAACAATATCCTCCCCCCTACCAACCAGGATATCGAGGATTCCACAAACCTGATTATATACGACCCCCAAATTATGTTTTTACAACGTCAATCAAGGAGCGTATTATTGGCACCTTAAAATTTGATATGCATGTAGTGGAAGAAATTGAGGAAAGAAAAGATCTTCAGGATGAGGCACAAAAGCTTTTATTAGCTTGTTTTAGTATAATTAGTGTACTATCAATAATTTCGATTTTATCTTCCTCATATTGGATTGTTCACTCACCATTATCCACAATAATTGAAATAGTACTTACTACTTTTCTTAGTGGTTTTATTTTTATTATTTTTTCTGCTAAAGTAGGTCAAACCATCGGTGGGAAGAAAACAATTGTTGATAAAGAAGAGATTTTACGTGTATCTGCGTATGCATATGTTGCATATGTTATTGAACGGATATTGTTTTTAGTTTCTGGAGCGAACGTATTAATTGGTTTATTATGGGTGATTTCATTTTTCTATTTTCTGGCGTTAATGACATTCGTACTACGGAGGGCGTTCGACACTGGATATATTCCTACAATAGTTACAATTGTCATTTCTTTAATTGGTACCTTTATTGTATACGTAATTATTCTCGTAATAACTGGATCTATATTTGGACTATCCTATGAGCCAGCCCCCACTTAAATATCTGTTAAACCCCTCTTAAATCATCAAATATTTCAATATGCAGGCGGTGAGAATAATTATAATTATTTTTCTTGCATAAACCAATTATCCATCTAGATTTTTCTATAATATGGGTTCTATTTTGTCCTTCAGGCATCAAATAAATTTTATTTGATGGAAAACCAATCTCATTCTGAATTTGTTTCACTTCAAATAAATCATTTTCATTATTTATGACAAATTTAAAGATTGCATCAATAAGGGTAAAATGTTTTAAAATTTCTGGATAGTACCTTTTTTCAATAGAGTTAAATGAATTTCCTAATTTAGGTGAAACATTAAATTTAATATGTTCTGATAATCCATCAGGATCTATTGTACCGTTCGTTTCTATTTCAAATGTATATCCATCAGGTAATAAAGCATCAATAAATTTGATAATTGAGTTTTTTTGCAATAATGGTTCACCCCCGGTAATTATTATGTGTTTACATTGATATTTCTGAAGCTTTAAGATTAGTTGAGAAATGGTTACCTTGAAATTTTCATCATTTTTTTTATAGATTGTATCTGCAATTAAATCGTGATATTTTTTTGGAATTGAAGATTTCAATTTATCCAATGTTTTTTTGCTATATAACCAGGTATACTTGGTATCACACCAAACACACCTTAAATTGCAACCTGCTAATCGAATAAATATTGATGGTTTTCCTATTGTTGGTCCCTCTCCTTGTACAGAGTGAAATATCTCATTTACAAGTATTATAATTTTCCACCTTAATAATTTTCTTCATATTCTGCATAAGCTGTTTCAGTTTCCCAGACCCTAACTTTGATGGTTTTTATTCTATCAGGAGCTAGTAAAATTAATTTTTCACATATATAAAATGCAATATTCTCAGCGGTTGGATTTTTAATAAAATCATTCAAGTTCACATGATCCAACTTCATTACCTCCTTTTTCACCAAATAAAAATCAACTACGATACCATTTTCGTCTACTTGACCTTTAGTCCAAATCTCTACCTTGAAGTTGTGTCCATGTATCTGATTGCATTTGCTTTCATAGGGAAAAAAAAGTTTATGGGCAGATGAAAGTTTCATAACTTTGTAAATTGTCATTAGTTTTTCGCCATTGGATCTTTTAGTCATAAAAAATATCAATCTCACCTTTTGATATTTAATATAATAGTATCATTATTGTGTAAACCAATTAACAATAAATCCGATTTAATTTGTATCAATTTCCTGTTTTGATTTAATCTGATTATATTGGTTGATTGCCTTATCCCAATCTTTGACAGCTGGATCCTCTACTTGATTCAAGAGAAAAGCTTCTGTGCGTTCCAGACAGGTACCACACTTCAAACAGGGATTTTTCTTACCTTCATAACAACTCCAGGTAAGTTCAAGTGGTACGTTTAATTCTAATCCTAATTTTACAATTTCAGTTTTGGTCATATTCTTGAAAGGAGCAATAATATTAACCGGATTCCACAAATTACCAAGGTATATTGCCTTGTCTAATTGTTCTATAAATTCAGGTCTACAATCAGGATAAACCGAATAATCACTTGCGTGGGCAGCATAGCCGATTAAATTTGCACCTATTGTTATAGCCCTACCAGCAGCGATACTCAAAAATATCATATTTCTATTGGGCACAATGGTTATTCTTTGATTTTCGTTGTCATACATATCCTGAGGAACCTTTTCATTACCTGTAATTGATCCCATTGAAATCTCTTTTCCTATTGAGGAAAGATCAATTATATTGTGTCTTAATGAGTCGAATTCTTTCATGAAACTAGAAATGATTTTCTTTGAATAAAAAATTTCTTTCTTATGCCTTTGTCCATAATTAAACGTTAGAGCCTCTGAGATATGGTATCCTTGAAGATGGAGAAACCACAACATAACTGTTGAATCTAAACCACCGCTAATGATAGCGACTATTTTCTCTTTTTTTAAACTGGAATCCAATGACATTTATCTCTAATATCAAATTATAACCCATTTATAATTTAATTTTGATACATTTTTAATTTTAATAAGAGATTATTTGGATTTTGTGAAAGAATCATTAATATTGTCCCTATCCAACATTATTTGTGGATTTCTCATATCTTAAGCGTCTACATGTTCCACAAAAGCTATCCTTTTCTCATTCCTTGATTGATTTATTACTGAAATCAGGTAAAGAACTTCAAAAAGACGATAATGGAGAGATATTCAACGAATCACCAATACTGCTCGAAGAATTAAATCTAATGATAAATCAGGAGACATCTTTTCAAATCGCCAAATTAGAATATGAAAAAAAGGAGGAGAGGTTTATAGATTTAACAGCCTTCACAATTGAAAGACTGGATCAAATATACTTTCAATCAGGTAAAATTTTCGACGACGTTGGACATGAAGGACTGCGTGAAGCAATTAATGATAGTAATTTGGGTTCGATAATTGAGGAAGTCCAAAAAAATCGAATTATAATTGAAAAAGATGTCCAATGCTCTTATGACCGTATTTTGATATTGACCAGTCATTGGAATCAATTATCTCATGATTTATTGGAACAGATAAATAATCTTGAGCAAAGAGGTGTAAAATTAATTTCCAATAATTTACGAATGAAGATTTTACCGAAACTTAAGGAATTAAAATCTGCTTTGAAAAGTGACCTAATTGAAGGAAGCATGTCCCGTGTTGAGATTAAACTAAAATTAGATGAAACATTAGATCAGGTGAAAAACGATGTTTTTGGAGATCTAACTGAAAAACAGATTGAATTATTATATAATTTAAATCCGCAAATGGGAGTAGACGAATTCCGAAAATTGATGAATGATGAATCGACTCGGAAGGATTTTATAGATCTAATCGAGACTGAAAAAATTTCATTTCGCATAATAAAAATTGTTGATAAATTGAGTTGAGCTGTTATAGCCTTTAGATAATGAACTCGAGGGTGAAGATGAAACTTCCAATTAGGTCTGTCATAACATTTTAAGTTGAAACTGCATATTATATTTGGAGATATCTTTTTGGATACTCCAATCCAATATACCTAACCACCTTTTTTTTTTTTTTGCTCATTATTTTCAAATAAAACAAAAAGATTGCTTAACGATATTTACTTGAACAAATTCGAAATAATTATATTTTAAATATAAATTGAGTGATTAATCCTAACAAGGAGTGTTAATATGAAAAAAATTCTAACATTGACTATTTTTCTATTATTCTTGGGTATTATGTCTATACAAGTCCCTGAAACTCATGCAATAAAAGGGAAGGATGATCCTTCACATTGCACAGATCCAACCGTATGGATAGAAATTTATTCTGAACCAGTTGCCTTTGCATATGATAAAAACGAACTGAGAGTTCCCAGAGGAGTCTGTGTCCAGTTGACTTTTTATAATCCCTCATTAACGATAGAACACGATTTTACCGTTGATGCAGATGGTATGGAGGGGATAAAACGTATCCATGTTAGTATTCTGGACAAAAATGATGGAAATGGAGTGGATAACTTCAATTTCACTACACCAGATGCAGATGTTACCTTCAAATTCTACTGCACTGTGCAGGGACATGAAGCAGCTGGAATGAGAGGTAAATTGATCGTAGGAGAGGGTTCTCCTGAGGAAGATTCACCTGGATTTGGTTTTTATTTAGCAATTACAGCGTTTATTGGTATGGTCTTACTGATACCACGTTTAAAGAAATAAATAAAGGTTAAATTTTAATCATAAATACTTGATATGTTTAATAATTGATAATTTTTTACATGAAATACTAGAAACCCATAAATTATTCATCCTCATTATTCACTTGAATTAATGATGGAAGGTTGATTATTTTGTATAAGATTAGAACACTTCGAGAAAGAATTTTGGTTACGTTTTTAGGAACTCTAATAGTTGGAATGTTAATAACAATAATTATTTCTACTGTGTCGGTGATTTCATTTTCCCAAAATGCAGCAGATGATAGTGCTGATACCATATTAAAGGAGGAATTAACCAATTTAGATAAATTGACACTTGATAAATCCCTGCTCATTGAGGAGTACTTTGCCCAAATTGCAGCTGATTTTAATTTTCTCAAAAAGTTCGCAAATGATTTGTTTAATGGAAGGATGAGTGTTTCTGAACTCCCATCTTACTACGGCGATACAGCTCTAGATCAAAATACACCACCTAATTTGAAGTATGATGAAAAGTACGATCGGACAGCTTCATATGATGCGAGTGCTTGGTACGTACCCGAAATAAACAGTATTTCACAAGTTGATGCCGGTACAATGGTTCTCGTGGATACATCCTCAAATCTAGATTACGCTTTCAAAACATTGTTAGCATCAAATCCAGCCTATTCTAGTGCATATATGGGCTTTGAAACATCAGGAATGTTCCGTATTTTTCCGTATAAGAGCCTTAGTCATTATCCCACCCTAACATACATTGATGCCCGATCACCAACTGGTGTTGAAAAGACAGGTTACGACCCTCGGGCAAGACCATGGTACGATGGTGCAAAAGAAACTGTTACTGATGAAATATCAGTCGGTTTCTCTCCACCTTATAAAGATGCTAGTGGGTTGGGACACACATGCCTCCACTATATCAACTTCATCAATACCTAAGCGACAAACTAAACATGTATCGTAATTCTCATGATTTTTTACCTCTTTCCATATTGGCAAATTATCAACCTTTTTTTTACCAATTGATTTTTCCTTCTTTCCCTTTTTTTTATCTACAAATTTATCGAAAAGAGAATCAAAATCATCCAAGTTGAGGTCCCTCAATGAATCCTTCCTTTATTTATTATGAAGTATACGAGTAGAAAAAGTTTATCATTATTTTGATACAATTGAGCGATCTTAATTGATTCAAGTAAATTTTATTCACAAATTGTCAATTTTTCCCGAATTATGTTTACATCTATTTAGATCAAAAAGTGTAAATATTATTCTAATTTAATTCGATTGAATCGAAATGAGCAATATTACTGAGGAAAATGTTGAGAATGTATGGGAATTCACAAGATTATTGACAGAGGATTGCTATCCTCGACTTACTGGTACACAGGGTTGTCAAAAAAGTGCAGAATTAATAAAAAAATCCCTTGAAATGCATTGTGATCAGGTAATAATTCAAGATTTTACTCATCGTCCCACAGGATTTCTTAAATTTTTACCATGGTCTGGTGGATTGCATCTAATTGCCTTGTTATTATTATTTATGGATTTACGAGAAATTTCATTAGCCTTGTTTGCCCTCAATGCCCTAATATTTATATCGCAACTATTATTCTACTGGGGACTATTTGACTTTCCCTTCAAGAAAGAACAAGGTAATAATGTCATTGGGATTATTGAGCCAAATAATGAGGTTAATCAACAAATAATCCTTAGTGGTCATTATGATGCCCCATATGTCTTTCAACTTTTGGAAAGAATCCCCAAATGGTATCCCTTGATTTTCGGGTTAGCCCTCTTCTCAATTTTAATGGGATTCCTGGGAACCCTTATTTTATATACCCTTGGAAGTAATGAATTTCACATTTTCCGTGTAATTTTAGCGATACTATCCATATCTACAATATCTTTCTTCTTCTTTACAACTAATGAAGTTTCACCGGGTGCAGGAGATAATGCTATTGCTGTTGGTTTGATTGTAGAGATGGCAAAAATATTTGCTGGATCTTCTAGACTTGGAAATACACGAATACTTGTCACAGCGTTAGACGCAGAAGAAGCTGGATTAAATGGTGCAAGAGCCTATGTTAATGAATTTAAAGATCAATTATTAAACATACCCACATATAATTTCAATATAGATTCGATATACGATATGAAATATTTGCAGATTTTTACGAGAGATCTCAATTATATTCGTAAATTAAGTCGAGATAAAACATTACTAATCCAGAGAATAAGTGAGGAATTAGACCATGAACTCCCCCTTTCTGCGATGCCATTGGGTGGAGGATCCACCGATTCAGCTGAATTCGCCAGAATAGGGGTTGATTCTATTGCACTGGTGGGATTGGATCTAAAAAACATAAGTAATAATACAGCATATCATTCAAGTCGTGACACAATGGCCGCGATTTCTAAAAATAGCATAAAATTTGTACTTGAGCTTTTAGAGATGTATTGTCAACAAAAGGATTCTGTGTAAAATTTTTACTCAAAGTGATGTATTTCATAAGGAGGGCGTATATCTCATAATTTGAGATAGTTTAAATATGGGAGGTAGAATACTCTCTTAATGATAGGGACATGCTTCCCAATATATTTTTTCACGGGAGGAATACTCGTATTAATAATAAGTGTTAGTGCTTGTGAACCACCAACGTATAACAGCTGGCATTTTAGTACGCTGAAATTTCTTGAAAATGATAATGAATACTCCCTTACCTATTCGCCACCAAGATTCAGCAATAAAGATTCTGTTAAATTAGTCGCGAATTTTGAAGAAAAGAGTATTAGAGAACTTACTGAAGATGATATTGAAAAATCAAATATCCGATCCTATCCAAATGACTCAAATTATTGGAGTATTGATTATTATCAAAAAAAAAATTTATGGTCAATTCAAAATGATACTGAGAATATTGCAAATATAACGATAGATCAATCAGATTACAATTATGGATACCGTAGTGCTGTAAGCTTTATTAGTTTTCAAAATAATTTTGCATACTTAATTTTTTCTGTGACTGACACGGTAACAAATAATGAACTATACCAGGGAGTGAGTTTTAATTTATTGACTGATGAAACTATTTTCTTTGAGATTGAAATGCCAACGAATGATTTGGTTGAGATATCTGAAATTTACGAAGATGTCAATGTAGTTGCAATATTAGGAGATCCAGGAATGTGTGGATCAACTTACTTCAGATATGAACCACACAAATTCACGTTCCTTGTTACATCGGATTATGATAAGAATAAAATAAGAGTGGATCCAGAAAAACAGGAATTGATTGAGGCTAGAGAAAATATTTTGACACGCT
>CAZRLL010000011.1:0-8528 GCA_964600735.1 uncultured archaeon | reverse complement strand
ACGCTGGGATTTGCAAAATTTTTCAAATGAGGTTTGGGTCATTGATAATAATGATTTGGAACAATATCGATCGGGAGGTTTTGAACTTCCATTTTTTGAAGTTGCAGGAATAATTGGAATATTTTTATTAGTATTAATTCGAAGAAAAAATTTCTGATTTAAAGCAAGAGGGATAGAAACCCCTTTTCTTCAGATGTCAGCTTACAGCCCCAAGGTCATTATTTTCCATGATGAGCATTTATAGCAATCAATTTGAAAACAGATTTCCATTATGCATGGGGTAATAAGGGAGAGGTACTCCATGATTTGGGATGTACGTAGAATCACTCAAGGTGTAGGATCATTCGATTGAATTGAACGATATTTGTTATGATTCCTGGCATAATAAGACCAAGGTATTATTAAAATTAAGTATGTCTAAAGATGTAATTGATTGTTTCGATAAGGCTACTAAACTAGATTCTGTTGAGACTGAGTATCAAGTAAGCAGAAATCTACTTTTGAATTTATTGAAAAAGGCATGAATTATAATCACTTATCATTCTTCGTTCCATTAAGGTGATTTACAAGATATTATGATTTTCCGATTTTCTCTTCTTCCATATGTGCAAAGCTTTCCAATAATTTATCAATATTATCTTCTATTGTCTCTGTATCAAATTCAATTATATCTTCATTGATTATGAAACCATACTCTTCAGGTAGATCTATCATCCAATCAATTAATTCCGTTTCTTCCATTTTTAGTAATAAGGAAACTTGAGAAATTTTCATTCTTGTACTTCTACGAATTAATTTTCCAAATTTTTCTGCTCTTTCTTTTATCTCTCTCTTAGCTTGTTCTTCAACTTCATGTTTGGCTTTTAATTCAGTTTCTTGTTTGACTTTAAATTCAGCTTCTTGTTTGACTTTAAATTCAGCTTCTTGTTTGGCTTTAAATTCAGCTTCTTGTTTGGCCTTTAATTCAGCTTCTTGTTGAGCTTCTTTTTTAGATTTCTGTTCTTCTCTCTTTTCTTTAATATCTTGTGACTTAATCAATGGATAACGCCAAATTAGTCCTGTTACTCCATAAATAATCATAAACATTGAACCAAAAGGAATATAATAAAGTGTAATATCAGAAGTAGCCCGTACCATTAAATCGGATTTGCAATGGCAGTGGTCATTGCCAACATTGTAGCAGGATTCTACCTAATTACAGTTCGACCATTTGGTATTGGAGATCTAATCAAGGTGAAAAATACTGAAGGAATTGTTTTAGAAATTGGATTAAATTACACCAAATTATTGCAACTTGACCGAACAATCGTATCTATTCCCAATAAGAGTCTATTAGATGCAAACCTCATTAATTGTTCGCTACAGATAAAGGATTTAAAGGAAAGAGCAGAAAAGGGATTTGAAATCGGATTTCAATCTCTCATGGAAGACATAAAGGACCTTCATGTAACTGAGGATATCATAGGTGGTAGAGAAATTGTACGCTATCCTTTTACAGTCCAATTGAAATTAAATATTGTATCTCCTGATATACCTTTAAAAAGTGTAAATGCCAGAATGAAAAAATTACTTAATCGTTGGGATAAAAAATTGGGTTATCGACCCCGTTACTTCTACAATAAGTATATATTCAGGCAGAATGTCAGGATAGTTCTTGTTGTAGACGATCCCCATCAAATAATTGAAGTCTTTCCTGAATTTCTTGAAGATTTATACGTAACTGTTTTTGAGGAATTACATATAAAGGAGGTAAAATAATTGACAGTAATTGATGATTTGGGTGAAAATGTCAGTATTTTAATATTCTTTGTAGTTACTATACTGATTTTCATTGTCCAGCGTATAATACAAAGTGGGATCAAAAAAACAGCTGAAAAAGAAAATATTCCGCCTGATGTCGTGAATGGTCTTTGAATACTAGTCCGATTTGGGGCAGCAATGGCAGTTCTATATTCTACCATAATATTTCTAGAAATAGGAAAGAGTGCCACCTTAAGTTTATCTGTATTTTTGGGTTCTATTGTATCCTTTGCATCGATGCATACTATTCAAAACTTTGTCGCAGGTTTGTATATATTGATAACTAGACCATTTAAGGTAAATGATTTTGTTAAAATTGGGAACACAGAAGGAGTTATAACTGAGATATCATTGAATTACACCACCATACTAGATTTTGAAGGGATTATTGAATTTATACCAAATAAACGGATACTAGGATCAACAATCATCAATTATGATCAAAAAGTGAAATCCCAAACGATGGATCAGAAGCGATTATCATGGACAGAGAAATTAAAGACCTCGTTTGACGATCGTGAGATCACTCGTTATAGTTTCATCTGGGGAGCACCTCTTATTGATTTGAATGAGATGAAAAAGAGGATAAATAAGGTTTGCGAAAAATACAAGAAAATTTTTGGTTACCTACCAGAATACATCCCCTATACTATCAATCATCGTTTTGAGTTTTATTTTGTATTAAGTTCCGATACACCAGTGACCATCTTAAAACACAAAACCGATTTTTTAGATGACATTAGTGCCCAATTTCACTGATTGAAGTGATATCCACCAAAAATATTGATTTTAAACAGAGTGTAAGAGGATGCAACTGAATATTTAGAAGAGATGAAGAAATACGCTCAAAGTATTCCTGATTCATCACAATGGTCGGCATTTTATTCATTGAGTAGAGGAATTGTATATAAATCCTCAAAAAGAATTGATGGACTATATCATGCAAGACAGCTATTATAGCAAGTACTAGATAAACATTTTTTGTGGGCAATTCCAAAATCTTTAGCATTATTAAATATATGTGAAGTATTATTGTTGGAATTGCGAATGTCTGATGATCCACTGGTTTTATCTGAATTGACAGATATTATTAATCAAATAGAACTTCTTGGAGAGCAAAATAAGATTTTATCCCTAAAAGTTGAGGGTATGATATTAAATGCAAGTATTGAGCAGATCACTGATAATTTTACAGGAGCAAACTCGATTTTGAATAATGCATTAAATTTATGTGAAAAAGAAGATATACCTTATTTAACTCAAAAAATCTTAAGGGAAAAGGATATATTTCAAAATAACATCCAATTGCATCAAGATGTTGTATTTAAAAATAAATCTTTGAGTGAAAAAATAGATGAGGCACAGTTAATAGAGTATGTCAAAAAGGCAAAAGATTTGTTTCCAAGCGAATTTAGAGTGAATAGACAATCCAAATAATAGAATATCAAATTATCATTAAAAATTTAATTTTTAAGAACAAGAATTTATGGCCTTTCATCTCACTCTTTTCGATAATCATTTAATATAGCATGACTAGATTTCTCAAAAAACGTTACTAGGTCTTTCAGGGACTTTAATAAAACTGTTTCATTGGGTCCGTGAACATTCCATCCTATTGGTCCAATATCAATTGTTTGGATTTTATGTTGGGCAAAAAATCTTCCATCCGTTGCACCACCTCTTTCTGCAGATTTATTGGAGTATCCCATCTTATCAAGGATCTTCGTGGTTGCGGTTACTAGGGGTGAATCATCTGGAGTTGCAATATAGCCTACTGATTTATTCACCTCCACCTCAAAATCACTGGAGATATCATCTAGGATCAACAAAAGAGCACCATCCAACTCGTCTGAAGATTCTGATAACATAGCTCTAATATCTACCTGTAATCTCCAATAACCATCTACCTCCTCAATTACGTTAGCTGTGGAATTAATTCCATAATCGGATTCTGCTTCAGTCTCAAATTGGATTTCCATTAGTTTACCAGCTAATTGTAAAATGTGCAATAAGCCGTGATCAACTTCATGTTCCTCACCATCATCTGAAGGAATTACAAATTCTACTTCAATAGTATCTGGCAATACGTTTACCTTGACAAATTTCCCACTAATACTTATGGGATATGCATTTTGGTCTAAAATATAATCCACTGCTAGTTTCACACAGTGAGTATCCTGTTCTTTTCTGAAGTATGCTGCGTGACTGGTAGCTGATGATTTTATTGTGGTCTGAAAAGTTTTTTTTGCCTTAAACCCATTGATTTTCTTTGTTATCTTTTTTGATTTCATTACCACATCAAAAACATTTCTTCTTCGTGTAATGATTTCGAAACCAGATGCGTCACCTGTTAATACATAGTCGGGCAACGAATTTTCGGCAACCAAATGATCAACGATTATCTTGGTCCCGTTTTGTCCGCCAATTTCTTCATCGCTCGAAATACTGAACAAAATTTTGCTTTTGCATTTAGCCAATTCAGGTAGCGCAGCAATCATTGCTGCAACACCTCCTTTCATATCAGTTACTCCACGACCAACCAAAACCTCCTCACCTGATTCCTCTTTAGACGTTAATACTTGGGGATCTGTGTGCCATCTATCATCCCAGGGGACAACATCAACATGACCAGAATATAGTATTGAGGGTGAAGAACCATTTTTTACAGCTAATAATGAATGGTGACCATTGGATTCAAAATAGTCCACCTCAAATCCATTTTCTACCAATACAGGTTCGATTTCATTTTCCAATAATTGCTTGACTTCTGGTCCTGGTAATGATTCATTTGTCCGGGTATCATATTTTACCAATTTCCTTAATATCTCAACTACATCAGACATTAGTAACAAATCACTGATTCAAATGGATTATTTATAGACAATGTTAATTATTGTTTATCTATGAAAAAGATCCGGATTAATATTCAAATAACAAGATTAGGATTCGGGACAGTGCCTTGAAAAAATATATTTAATAAGAATAATTGTAATTCTCATGATGGATAAAATCACTAATCCATGGCTATATCCCAATCTCCAGACGAAAAATTCATAGATATATCTTTATCCAGCTTTTTACGGTGGATATGTGTACACCAAACGTTCTTGCAATATATGCTTGATTTTTTCCATCCCCTAACATTTTCTCTGTCTGTTCGATTAGCATATTCTTATTTTTATTGATTACAGTCTTGCTTGAAAGTCCTGTTTTCTCAACCTCATCTGGTAGATACAAATATCCATGTTGTTTCATTTCTGGGGTACGTGGTGACCATTTTGTCTCAAATTTATGTGGTACATACTCTTTTGCCACATTAATTGATGTAGCGTGTTCTAAATATTCAAAGTATTTACCCACATGTTCTTGAGATGAAATAACAATAATATATTGCTTATTATTTAAGTCCTTACTACTTACTGGTCTTATTTTAACATTTATTCCAATCGCATCATTTATCGATGTGGCTAGATACTCTACCTCCTTAAGAGTGAAACAATGAGTATATATTCTAACTTCATCGTAGGCCGCACCACCGTCACCAATGTGCCAATGTAGAAGAATGTTGGGGGTTAATTTAAATTCAGGAACAATTTTGATGCCATCTTTGTCATACCAAGTATTTCTAATATCATATAATTCAACAGAGGCTGGTGAATGCATCTGAATTGCATCTATAATCGAATCTCTTGATTGAGTGATCGGGTAACCCTCCTCATCGAAGATTTCACTAATATGTATCCCCCATTTTTCCTCTTTCTCTACATTCTTATCAAGAGAAAAACGACCAGTTCGTGTATTATAAACTACAGGTGCATATTTATTGTGATACTGGATTTTTTGTTCCAAATTATCAACCTTGGGAATTTCTCTCATTTTTCGCAAAGCAACCGAGTATTCCTCTGATGAAACGTGGGGAGCATTCTCATCAAACTCTGTATTGCTGTGTTCAACGTGAGAATCCCCGAGTAATTCTCCTATGAGCACCTCCTCTAAATAAGTAGAGATAGGATAGGTAAATCCTTCCTTTACATATTGGGAAAGTTTACCAGTTCTAGGTATAAATGTAAGATATTCTTTGAGAAGTTGAGGAATATAATCGCTATGGCCATATTCACGGTAAAGTTTAACAATAGTTTTCCCATCTAGATATTCCCTTACTATGCGTTCTGGAGTATATCTGACTGGAAATTTTGATGATAGAAATTCCTCCCAGGCCTTCTCGTCGAAATTTTTATTATTCACGAATTCTTTTACATCATCCTGTTTTAACCATTTGCCAACAGTTTGACTTGAATATCCTATGCTATCACCAATTGAAACTAATTTGGTATCCAATTGCCGAAGCTCAATTGCCCGTCTGAGAAAAAATGGTTTAAATGCATATTTCACATGGTTAGCTGGAAAATTGCCATATTTCGCGATTTTATCAACATTGGGAAAATCGATTTGCTGAATGACCTGTTTAAATGACCGAAATTTAATTGTATAAGGGCTTCTTTTGGGGTATTTCCGAGGATCATTGGTAAGTAATTCAATTATATCTTCACTGTATTTTGTTGAAGGAAATTCTCCATAAATAAATTCATCTAGCTTCTGATAACTGAAACTGTCAATGCGAAATTCACCAAATATACTTCTAAGATTGTATTTTTTTATCAAATTTCCCATGGATATATGTGATTTGTATCCTAGAACTTTGGAAACCAAGTTATCTGATAATCCCATAACCTTTAATTCAACAATTCTGCGCGTAAAAAACGGTCTGAAAATAGTGCTAACTTCGTTATTAGATTTGCCAGTACGTTTGATCAAATCATCAAAGCGAGGACTGGAATTGAATATTCCTTCTACCAATTTAACGATCGAAGGTTGATAATTTTCTGAAGATGGAATCCCTCCTAAAATGGGCATTTTCTTATTGTTACATAGTTCATCAAATAACAATTCTTGGAAAAATCTTTCTGGGTAGAGGTAAATCAAGTAATCTTCCACTGGTTGACCCTGAAAGTCCTCAAAATTATAACGTCTGTCAAACCACCTTTTAATTGTATTTTCGCTCAAATTTAACTCATCAGCAATTTCCGCATCCTCTAATCCGGCAATTTTCAACTCAATTGCCCGTTGTGCGAATTGCAATTTAAATCCCCTTAGTACACGTATCTTCTTTTCCCCGGTAACTCTCATCAAGTCAATTGTATTGGGATGAGCATTGAATATGGCTTGCTTGGCCTGATGACTTAACGGTATTTTTATAGCATTAGGTCTTTTTAATGCGGTCAATACTTTTTCTAGTTCAGTGTCAAAAGTCATGTCAAGCATCTCCTCTAACTTACTCTCAGCATCAAATCTATCTGAAAATATATCTGTAATGAAAGAATTTATTGTTTTATCATTTAATTTCTTATTCTCAATATTTTCCAAAATACTGTATTTTTCCATCCACTCCTCGATAACGTCTAATGGTATTTTCAAGACATTCGATATTTTATTAATAGGAAAACCGTCTATTACCATCTCTACAGATCTCTGTAAGAAATTTGGTTGGTAATCATGTAATAAATCCATTTCCGGATAGACTAACTTACTCGATAAAGAATCAAGGTTAGGATGATTGTCAAAGAGATCTTGCTTTTTCCTCTCTATTCCCGGCAATTTAATTTGTTTATCGATATTAAAACTGAATGGATTGAATCTATCTGGAAATTTTTTTTCGATAAAATCGTCCAATTCATCTTTGGTATATGTATCGGATAAAAATTCACTCACATCATCTGAATTCATCCAAAGGGATATAGTTAACCTGTGCACTCCTACTTCCTTTCCAATGGTTTTATCCTTATTTTGAATTGTCCTTAATTCGATTGCTCTTTTCAAAATTTGAGGTTTAAATTTATGAACCACAGATCGAAATGGCAATCCAGTCTTTTCCATTAGAATTAATACATTAGGATATTTATCGAATAGTTCCTGTTTATCTTTTTCTGATTCTAGAATGATAATATGTCAAGAGAAAAAATAATTATTTTTGATGAATAGTTCTTCGTTGATACCTATAATTAGGTGATAAACAAATCACATTCAGTTCGCCTTATATATGATTCAGTAGTTTATATTTCATATGGGTTACTACGCCAATGATGAAAGCCGAAAACGGAGGCGAGGGGAGGATTGGTCAAGCCATGGCCGATACGTTCTTTGATATCGTCAAATTAATTGATTAGGGGGCAAATAGTAACAAAATCCAATACTAGATTATGAGACACGATAGAAAGCAGTTTTAATAAGACCATTTTCAGTTAGAGAACCAAAGGTACGTTTAAAGCCATTTTATATCAACTCAAATTGATTACATTTTCTAAAAATGATTTGTTAATCAAAATTTTTTCAAAGATCATAATATGAAATTTTCAAATGGTTTACAATCGGTGACCAATTCTTTGGCTTTTTCAAATTTCCTCTTCAAATTATGTAGGTTATTGCGATTTGTAGAAAAAAATATTGGAAAACGATATAAAGAAATGGGAGAATGTGGATATGTCAATTAAAGAGAGAATTAAAGCTTCTGAATTTAATAAATATATTCAACAAGCATTGGAAATTGCAGACAAACAAATTTGATATAGTTGGACAGGATAAATTAAGTAATTGCCTAATTAATTATAATTTCGGATTTGGATGAAAAGACGCAATTAGTATGTTGTTATTGAATTATTTCTGATTTATGA
>CAZRLL010000010.1:1635-39952 GCA_964600735.1 uncultured archaeon | reverse complement strand
CAACATCGAGGACATCCGTCTTCTCGATTACATGGACAATCTTTTAATATCTGAAGTGATCTGATTAAACCCTTATTCAACGAATCATATAGTAACCTTGACAATCCTGAGCCCCCTTCAGTACCATCATATACGAAAATTGATCCTGTATCACCCATGGCAATCCCCCCTATCTGATTTGCACCACCACCAGTTAAAGAATTTCCAGATTCAATTAGAACATGTTCAATAGCATGGTACGTTCCCCCAAGGATATTCTGTATTTGTAGCATCCCCTGTCCCTCAATTATATCATAAGGTCGCGGAAATTTGCAAATGAATCCCCTTGTTTCGTACTTGTATGAAATGGGTCTTTCAAGATCAAATCTCCCGATAACTTTATTTGTAAAAATATTTTGCTTATAATACCCATGTACTTTCTCTACTAATTCTAATTCACAATATGCAGTTGCCAATCCATTGATTTCATTTTCTTCTAGTATACTAGTTATTCTTGGAGATATTTTTCTCAATGCCTGTGTTTTCTCATTCATCGAAGGGATTGTGGAAACTTTGGAGATTCTCATTTTTTCGTTATAACTTTTTACTTTGTAAGAGCGTCCGCCATGTAAATAAATTGCACCCGGATGTAATTCAGACAAAGCCATAGGTAAAGTTCTTTCTCCAATTACGTGATTATCATCCCTGATGGAAACCGATTTTCCAATACCCCTTATAGAAAAATTGTGAAGTATGTTCTGAGCACGTTTTTTGTCTATGAGGAAGGTTTTATTTTTCTTTGTTATGACAAATTTCTGCTCAATTAATTCCCCTATATACTTATGATATCTCTTGGTTTCTTTTTGATTCATCTGTTTATCAATTAACATGGCAATGATTTGTTTCTTTGCGATTACTTTGTTATCAGGTTCTACATAAATAGGAGCAAATTCACCAAGATAATCACTCGGATTTCTGGCAAAATACGCAGAAATTGGATCATCCCCTCTTAGAACCAATGTTGCATAGCTATCCTGCCCTTTTCTTCCAGCCCTGCCAATTCTTTGGAAAAATGAAGTTAATGATGTTAGCATTGAGACAACGCTATCTAATTCACCAATATCTATTCCCAACTCTAATGTTGGGGTGGAGATAAGAACATCAAGCAAGTGCTCCCTAAATTGTTTTTCAACCTTTTTTCGGTGAGATATCGATAATCCTGCCCTGTGGATTTGGGATTTTAATCCTCTATTCTTTAATATCATATTCAGGGATTCTGATGATAGATGACCATTTCCAAAGCTGAGAGTTTTATTTCCTGATCTTACGAAATACTCAGTAACTTGAGCCATTGTAGATAGATTGGATCGTTCCTTTGGATATAAAATTGTCAAATACATATCTGATTTTCTAGCAGCTCCCGTAGCCACAACCGAGGTTGATTTATCAAATATTATTGAGGTAAAATATTCCGCATTCGCAATGGTAGCTGAAGCTCCAATACATTGCAATCCTGGTGAAAATCGCCTCATTCGTCTGATAATCCATAATACATTTGTTCCGTAAGAACCAACACATAAGTGGATTTCATCCAAAACGAGAAATCTGATTTGAGAAATTAAGCCCTGAAATGTGATATTACTCATTAAATGATAATGTATCATGTCAGGATTTGTAATTAAAATGTCAGGAGGATTTTGATAGAGTTGTTGTCTTTCACTAGATGGAGTATCTCCATCAAAAACCGATACCCTTAAACCTACACTAGAGCAGTAATAGTTAATTTTTTCATTTTGATCTGCAGCAAGTGCCTTTGTAGGGTAAATGAGGAGAGCGGCTGGACCTTTCCGAGTGGCTGGATTAGGTTCTGCACGAATTATCGCATGAATTATTGGAAGTAAGAAAGCTTCGGTTTTACCAAGACCAGTCGGTGCAGATATTATGACATTATTTCCATCCAAAATCTCTTGTATTACTTCTTCTTGGTATTTATATAACTTCTTGATACCTTTTTTTTGCAGTTTATCACGAATTGCAGAAATTGAAATGCTTTCTGAAATATCATTTCCAAGAACAGGTAAAGATTTTTCCAATTTTTTAAAATAAACCGCAAGATGACCTTTATCTGTAAGAATTCTATTTAATGCATCTGGTAAATGCATTCCTGATATTTGTTCATTTATTTTTAAAGAATTTTCGATAATCTTTTGATCTTCCTCCAATATATATGAATCTAGTTTAGTTCTGGATCTTCGTCTTCTAGATTTCATAGGAAAACCAGTGTTCCCATTTTGGGTGGTTTTGGTTTGTTTTGATAAAATGAATTTGTATGCTTCTTCTGGTGAATAGCCATAAGGTGCATCTTCTTTAAAGCCACAATGCGGACAAAAAAATTCAATTTGTGTTTTCTTTTTGAAAACATCAAGTTTTTCTTGGCATAATAAACAATCCCAAATTTCAGAAATTCAAAACACCCACCAATTAAATTTTCATTAACTGTTATCTTAAATCCTGTAAGTCGTCATCTGATGTAATACTTCTCAAATATGTCATAATTTCCTCATTCATGCCAGCTTGAGCCTTAATACTTGCTAATTGAGTATAATTCATAGCAAATAGATCTCCGAGTAGACATGGCAAACAATTTTCCATAGTTTTTTCTTTGTCCGGATATCTACATGGAAATTTTATGTGATCGCTCTTAATTCCTGATTTTCGTTTAATAGGAGGTTTCCAAATACACTCATCCCTGATATTTGAATTATTTTCCACATTTTGATATTTGGAGTCCAATAAATAAACCATTTTACTCGATAAGATAACAGTGATGAATCTTCAAATCTAACAAATATTGGATACAAGGAATTCATCAGTTGAAAATGTGTACTTTTCTTGTAACTATCATTGTAAATCTTAGGATGTTACATTAGGACTACTGACTTGAGCCCCATCATCACGGGATATACCCATAAAGACTTGTTTCAGGATCCATCAACACTCATTTTGCTTTCCTAAACCGTCTCTCTTCAGATCATTATTACCTAATCTGAAGTGCCTTTCCTCTCATAAGGTCTTACAACAGACTTTCAAAGATGACGTAATACCCGTAACCCTAATGAGAATTGAAATACATACAAGTGTATGTCCTTACTCCAATAATATCCATAGATGTTTGAGTATTTAAACTACTGAATATTAAAAATGTACACATTTTTCATTCATGATTATAATTGTAAAAATTGCATATATCAAAATAAATAAAATCTATACCACATGTTCAAAATTTTCTAGCTAATCTTTCAACGGAGGATACGAGTCTTTCCATCTGATTCGTTAGTCTATCTATCAAAAATTCATCTTGTGAAGCAATTGCTAACAGACCTCCTTCTTCAAGTGAAAGTGAAAATATGGCACAAAGGGTATCATCTAATTTTATATTTTCAGTTTCTATTTCGATAAATATTTCATTCGAGAGTTTATCTTTGGTATATTTTATTAAATTTTCCAAACTTTCTACACCCTTCCTTCCAGAAAATAAGGAATTCAATTGATTATTTTTTTGTATGATCAAGATAATGCCGTCTAGTCCACTTTGGTTTTTGACCATCGTACCGACCATCTTCCGAATATTCACCCAAAGTCGATTATTCAGGTTGATTTTAGATAGATTTAATGTCTCCACGTTGTCTAGGAGAGATTTCTGAGTTTGGATAGCTCCTTCACGTATTGCATGAATTGTAGACCAATTAATTGTTCTACCCCTTTCACTAAATAGAGTTTCTAATGATAACGATCCCATTATATCGTCCGCCATTAAATCCTGCATTTTTGTGAATCTGCTTATAATTTGATTTAATAACCACTCACCATGATCATCAGTCATTTGTTTATCTACATCCATGACAATTAAATAACCAGTGTCTTCGTTTTCAGCAAATACAAATTTATGATCTTCAACTGTTGCAACCTTGATGTTTCCGGCATCTAATTCCTTTGCATATATATTGACTGCAGAAAATAAACCCGCATATAAATCAGCATCGATATCCTGATCTGAAAAATCTTCATGGTATAGCAAGATTCCCGAACTATCGATAACAAAAAAAGTGCGAGAAATAGATAATAGCTGTTCAACCTGGAGATTCAATTTTTCTTCAGTCATTTATATTCCCGCTGTAATAAAGAAACACAACTAAACTAAAAATAAATCGATCGTCTATTAGTTGAGGTAGAAAGCAAATATATAAAATATGTATTTGTGATCTTTTAAATCTGTAATATCTCCCGGAAATTCTACATATGGATTTATCTAATAAACAATTTTGGATAATTAAGAATCCGAGTAATATCGTTTCATAAGTTATTTAGATATCAAACAATTACCTATAATTGAAAGCATTGACAACAAAAGAAAAGGCTGGTGAGAAGAGAATAATTCTCAACAAAGTTACCGGTTATTTAGAAAAATTTGATTGGAAACCTGAATCGATAGAAGAAGATGAGGGTCAGTATACAATCACATTAATTGCCCAATTAGACATCAAGGAAGTAAAAATATTCATAAAATTCGCAGATAACAGTCATTGGATCTATTTCTCTGCACTATTTCTAGCAAATATTGATCCCGATAACATTGAAATGTGCAAGAAAATACTGGAAATCAACTATTCAACTACCTTGACCAAATTTGGTTTATCTAATGCAGGTAGTGTACATGCATTAATTGAATTACCCTCTCAGACGCTAGATTATCAGGAATTTTTATCTGCATTAAGGAGATTAACAAACGATATCAACACTTACCTGATTCCCGTTGCAAATTTATTAAGAAAAGATTCCTGATATCAAATCCAATTCCTAGACCTTGATACTGCTGTTTTCCATTTTTCTATTTCATTTTTAATATCAGATTTAACTAATTTTGGATTAAATTCTTTTTCAGTTTGATTCAATTTGGCAAGATCATCAAATGTATCCCAGATTAATTCATACCCCGCCATCATCCCTACTCCTAAAGCCGTTGTTTCTATATTCTTGGGTCTGTTAATATTAATTTGACTTATATCTGCTTGTCTTTGCATTAACAAATTTGATTTAGTTATTCCTCCATCAACTCGCATTGATGTTACGTCAATATTTGTATCCTTTTTCATTGTATTCAATAGATCCTCGGTTTGAAATGCTATGCTATCAATTGCAGCCCGAATTAAATGTGATTTTGTGGTCCCGAGAGTTAACCCAATTATTAATCCCCGTGCACTTGAATCCCAATATGGGGCTCCCAATCCAACAAAAGCAGGAACGAAAAATACACCGCCTGAATTCTCGGTCTGACCTGCAATCTTGTCAACCTCATCATAGGAATCAATAATCTCCAAATTATCTCTTAACCATTGAATTGCTGCACCAGTGATAAATACGCTGCCTTCAAGCGCATATGTAAGCTTTCCATCCATATCCCAACCAACTGTTGTTAGCAAGCCATTTGACGAGAATTTTGGTGTATATCCTGTATTCAAAAGAGTAAAATTTCCGGTGCCATAAGTTGTTTTTATATTCCCCTCAACAAAACCAGTTTGCCCAAACAATGCTGCTTGTTGGTCACCAAGTACCCCTCTTATTGGAATTTGATTGTTTTCGACCTCGTAAAAACCAAAGGATTCGCTTCCAGCATTAGGTTTGATATCAGGCAAGGAAGACATTGGAATCTTAAGTATTTCGCATAGCTCTTCACTCCATGAATTCTTATTTAAGCTGTATAACAATGTTCTACTTGCGTTCGATGCATCAGTGTTATGTTCATTTGCCAAGAATTGAATTATCCAAGAATCAATGGTTCCGAAGGCCAACTGATCAGTTTTTGATTTATCTAAAATTTTTTGATTATTCTCAAGCATCCATTTCATTTTTGTACCCGAAAAATATGCATCCAATACAAGACCTGTTTTTTTATGAAACAATTCTTCATAACCATCGGCTTTTAATTGATCCACGATCGGAACTGATCTTCTACACTGCCAAACAATCGCCTTCGCTAATGGTATACTGGTATTTTTGTCCCACGCAACTACCGTTTCCCTTTGGTTTGTAATACCTATAGCTTTGATATCATTCCAATTGATTGCCGCGCTTTTTATAGATTTACCAACTGTTTCTAGAACAGAATTCTTGATTTCGTTAGGGTCATGCTCAACCCAAGCTTCATGGGGATAGTATTGTCTATGTTCCTTTTGGAAAACCCCTTTTACGTTTCCATCTTCATCAAATATGATGGACCTAGTACTGGATGTTCCCTGGTCAATACTCAATACATATCTCATTGATCACCACAACGTTTCATATCTTTATGTAACTTACACCCATAAAATGAATTTAGTCTGAGTTGTAGTACATAAGTTTAGCATTAACACTTAGAAGGGATAACAACAGGATAATAATAATATTAACAATTAATATTTGATTGTATTCAATAGGTAGCTTATCCCAGTAACCGAAATAATCCTCTTTATCATGAATTAAATATCCGCTGACTAATAGTGTAAAACCTGTAAAATTACCTATTGTGAAAATTCTACTAATTTTATCAGATATAACATTTAATTGTCTAAATATTAAATGGGAATATCCCCCAAGTATAACCATTACAAATCCAATTATAAATAAAATATTTTCTTTAATTTTAAAATTATCAAATAATACAATTAGAGATAATCCGTGGAATCCAAAAGTTACTGATAGTAAATCAGTAATCTCTCTTTTAATTACGTACATTGTCTATTTTACCTTAAATGTAAATGTTGGGTCTTTTTCTTTGCTTATCGAAAAATCCCAGAGTCGGTATTCATTATTTATCCAAGCATCAACTCCGTCTCCTCGATGTGAATTCTTATAATTCCCAGATTCACCAGGAGCAACGAGCCCAAATACCGTTACCCAGTTTGATTCGACTTCTGCAATGAATCTCATACTTGAACCAAAAGAATTTTTATAATCAGGTCCATCTTCAGTCCATGTCGGGACCACATTTGAACATTTAACTGTATTTTTAGATCCATCTGAGGATTTTCCTCCTTCATTTAAGTCTATCAGTGGTACTGAATCACCCATAACATGCTCGAAAGTTACCTTGTGTAGCCTTCCCCACTGCCATTTATTTGGATTACTACCCAATTTCTTTTTAAGATATTTAACAGTCATTTCTAGTGCCAATTGAGCAATATCCGACCCAGTTTCATCTATGTCATTGGTATTTACATTGTCAAACCAAATTGATGTAAGATTTGAAGAAATAGCCTTTAACGTATGAGCGATAACGCTCTCTGATTTCTCATATAGATTATATTCAGCAATTTCATCGATTTCATCCTTGAATGTGAATTCTTCTAAAAACACACTAAATGTTTCAAAAATTGTAGCTCCAGTCGAATTTCGGAACACGTTTCGGTCCCATTTATCAAGAATTTCAACTGCATTCTTTGCTAATTCCTTATTATCACTAAAACTGGCAACTTTAAGGGATGGCATAAATGGATCTAACATATCGACTGCACTCAAGTCCAGTAAATCTCCCTGCATATTCTTCATATCTTCAACTGTTATATCTTCAATCTCCTCTAACATAGTTTCTATTCTAGCGGCCCTATATCCAATACTATAGGAATCAAAAATGTAAAATTTATCTCTTTTATCAACTTCTTCATTTGCTGAATAGAAATAACCTTTTACAGGATTACGAACTCGATATTGATCTTCATAAGCGATCATCCCATCCCAACCATATTTGCTAGAAGATCCATTTTGAGGAAGTATACCACTTCCATTTGTAGTTCTAATTGGCACAAGTCCTGTAAATTGGTAACCAATCTCACCATCAATAGTCGCATAAACAAAATTCTGACCAGGCACTGCAAAATATCTAAGCGCTTCTATAAATTGATCAGCATTTTGTGCAAAATTCATACCAACTAAAGCATCCACAATTCTATCTCTGGGGTGATTCTCGTTTAGAGTCCATCGAAGTACATAAGATCGATCATCTGTGATATTAAACACCTCAGGATCCAATATCGGACCATATTCAGTATATTTAACCTCAAAATCTTTTTCGTTATTTCCGGGAAGTGGAATTTTATAATGCTTAATTGTGAAATCCTTCCAAGTGCCATTTAAATAATATTGCTCACCTGTACTGTCGGTTTTAAAATAGAATAAATCTACTGAATCCAAGCCAGTATTTGTCATTCCCCAGGCTACATAATCAGTATGACCAAGTGTAATCCCCGGAAAACCCGGTAATACATAACCTTCAGCATTATAATTTGGGGTATGAAGTTGAACTTGCCACCAAATTCCCGGTGTTGATAATCCAAGATGTGGATCATTAGATAATATGGGCAATCCGGATTTAGTTCTACTACCATTAACTACCCAGTTATTAGATCCAACACCAAGGCCCAATCCAACGTTCTTTATTAATTTCAGACTTTTTTGTTCAATCTTAGTCGACTGCAAAGTTTTTGGATCTAACGATAAAAAGTACTCTTTAGTTTGATTATGGACGATCGGCATTAATTCCAATGCTTTTTCTACTCCTAATCCCAGTGTAAGATCCTCTCTTACTAACTCCCTATTCATTCCATCAAATGATAAATCAAATGACATTACTCCTTGCATCGCAACTGTATCAATTTCAGTCCATTTTTTTGGTTTCACTGAACTTAGTTGATTAGCACTTAAAATTTGGAATTCAATTGGTAGTATGGCCTTGTGATCATCAATATATTTGTTTAATCCAGTAATATAACTGCTAACATGTTTCTTGTTTTCCCCACTAGTCCTATCCCAAGAGGTTTCAGCGGCTGTTATAAAATCTAAAGTTTTCAAAAATTTATCACTATCAATCAAGTCTTTTCCAAATAATCTTGATAATTCTCCATTGGCAACACTTCTATAGAATTCTGCTTGCCATAATCGATCCCTAGCAAATTCATAACCTTCAGCAAAGAATAGGTCTTCTAAATTTTCAGCAAATATTGAGGGTACGCCATATTTATCTCGATAAACTTTTACCTCTGCAGTTAACTCCTCAAATTCTAATGAAGTTATATCATAATCAGACATCGACTTAAAACCAGAATAAATTCCCAATGTTAATGATAATATGATAACCAAGAATATTACTATTGAATTCTTTAATATGGAGTTCATTGAGTTTCAATCTATCATATTCCATTCAATTTTTAACTTTTTATGCCACGAATCCATTTCTTATCGTGAAATTAGGGTCACTTAGTGCTTTGATAGGTCAAAATGAATTTTGGTAACAAAAAGTCAACTTCATTAGTTTAAATAATTCATCACGATTTATTGCGTAAAAGTTAATCATTATTGTCTGACTCAACGAGGCTAAATAATTTGAGCGAGTTATTTCATTGAAGGTTTTGTCTTATGCTTGATGCTAATATTGGTCTATCTGTAATAATCACATCAACTCTATCATTAAGCAATCTCAGGATATCTTTTGGACGGTTTACAGTCCAAGTATGGATTTCAACCTTCATTCTATGAGCTCGTTCAATTTTCTTTTTCCTTGTGAATATGTAAAGTGGATTAATGGAGAACAAATTAATTTTTTTATTTAATAAAACCCATTTTCGATAATTCAATAGTACACCAATTAATGATAATCTGATGTCGCTTGAAATTTTCCTTGCACCTAGCAATGTCTTAATCTTAGATGAAGAAACATTACAGGATTCAATAAAATCATTCATTTCCAAAAATTTTACTAACTTACCGCCAACTGTCTCGGAATTTGGCTTACATTCAATATTAACATTTTTTCCTCGGAAGCTATCGACTACTTCATCCAGAAACGTGACTTCTTGGTCTCTATCTTCCGCTAGTTTTATGATTTCCTGGGAGTTCATTTGATGAATAATGTTACTTCGTTTCAAATAAGTTGAATCATGGTGTACAAGCCACATTTGATCTTTGGTTAAATGAGTGTCCAATTCTATTGAATCAATTCCCATCTCATAAGCAGACTTGAATGCTGAAAGGGTATTTTCGAGTATTGCACCCTGTCTCAAACCGCGATGTGCAGTTATCAATGTCACAGATGATCTAGTATCTTTGTACATAAGATAATTTTGTTCATCAGTTGAGAATAAATCAACCGACATTTTCAATTTCGGAAAATTAATTGCGTATAGTGTCACCTAAATGCAAAACTACAAAATATCGTTTACTAGCCCTCTTTTCGCTTTTCGATGGCTTTAAGTTATAATAAATTATCCACAAAGTTCTGTTTTATATTATCTATCTTTTTCAATGATAATAGGAATCATTTAGGATTCCTAAATAAATTGTAATAAATTCAATTTATATTATATGAATAAAATATAATTTGTGGATAAATACTTTGTCAATTGTACAATAAATTATAGATTCTCAAAGGTAATTGTTGAATATTTGCACGTTTTTAATCAATAATTCCTACTTATTTTAGTAAAATCACAGAAGATGACACAAAAATCAGCTTTAGTAGCAAATATAATTACACTCAAAAATAAATTTTTTAGGATAAAATTTGATAGTCCTTAGAGAAAATGGCAACTAATGATTCTGACCCTGTGGGTGCAAAGGTTCAATATACTGAAGAGATGGTACTTGAGTATCATAGAAATAACTATCCTGGAAATGGTAAACTCGAATCAATATCCAAAACTCCAGTCACTAATGCTTTAGATTTGACTCTAGCATATTCACCGGGAGTAGCGATTGCCTGTAAAGAAATCAACGATAGGGCATCACTATATGAGTATACAAATATCAGCAACACAATAGCTGTTATTTCTAACGGTACCAGAGTACTTGGACTGGGTGATATTGGTATATCAGGTTATCCTGTAATGGAGGGAAAGGCGATATTATTCAAGGCTTTAGGAGGTGTTGACGCGTTTCCCCTGATTATAAAGGAGCATGATCCAGATAAATTCATAGAATGCGTGGAGCGAATCGCTCAGAACTTTGGTGGTATAAATTTAGAAGATATCAGAAAACCTGATTGTTTCTATATTGAACGTGAATTAGAAACTCGGTTAGACATACCCGCATTTCACGATGATCAATGGGGAACTGCAGTTGTAACATTAGCAGGTGTACTAAATTCATTAAAAGTAGTCGATAAAAAAATTGAAGATGTAAAGGTAATAATGAACGGATCTGGTGCATCGGGAATTGCAATATCCCATATGTTACTAGATGCAGGAGTACAAGGTTCAAATCTGCTTACAGTTGATCGTAATGGAACAATTTATTCAGGCCGTGGAGCCATGGATCCTTATAAAGAAGAACTATCCCAAAGAATGAATCCAAAAAAGCAGTCTTGGACATTAACAGAGTCTATTGAAGGATCAGATGTAATAATTGGTGCATCATCTCCAGGTATTTTTACACAAGATATGATTAGATCTATGGCTAATGATCCGATTGTATTCGCGATTGCAAATCCAGTTCCAGAAATAATGCCTCATCTCGCTTATAAGGCTGGTGCAAAAATTGTGGGAACTGGTAGAAGTGATTTTGCTAATCAAATCAACAACGTACTTGGTTTTCCAGGAATATTCCGTGGTGTATTAGATGTACAGGCTAGAAATGTTACACAAAATATGAAAGTCGCCGCAGCCCATGCGATCGCTTCGATGACATCTGAAGAAGAGTTAAATCCAATGAAAGTTATCACAATCCCAACAGATCCGTTATTAATGCCAACTGAAGCTGCTGCTGTTGCTCAAGCTGCAGTTGAAGATAATGTTGCTAGAGTCGAACTTTCTAGAGATGAAGTTTATCAAATGACGATCGAAAGAATAGAGTATTACAAATCTACAGCTGGTAAAATTGTACCATCTCGGAAAGATCCGTCTAATTTGCCATTTTCCAAATAATATATTGATTCCTTCTATAACTTAAAATTATACAATCCTTATGCATATTGATGAGATTTTATATTAAGAATGATTTTTTTAATCTCGGGTTGTCGCAACTTTTTTTTATATTGGGTTGTGGGTTTCTAAATGTACGAGTTATATCGTGATATTGAACTCTTGAGATAATATCTAATTTATTATATTATTTTGGGCTGGGTAAATAAATGTCTGAAGAAAACAATTCTAGTACGATAGAATCTTTTGATGATGGATCCATAAAGGAAGATATTCCATCTTCTGAAGTTGCACCATTGATTAATACATCTGAGATGACAGAAGACGAAGGAGAGGTCATAAAACCGATCAAAACCAAAAAGAAACCAAAATCAAAAGCTCGAGATTCTAAAGCTAGAACAGCTTCAGCTGCAGTTTTTTTCAATGAAAATCGATCGATTGCTGGTTTTGGCAATTCGATGAGAGCAGTATTTACTTCAGTTCGTGAATTGGTTGAAAATAGTCTTGATGCATCTGAAAAACTGGGTATAACCCCGATAATAGATATTAAACTCCGACGATTGGATAAGAAAGAATTAATCAAACTCATGGGTACAAGTGTTGTAAAGTCAAAAGATACAAGATTAGATTTTTTAGAAATCTCATGCAAAGACAACGGTATTGGGGTTCCAAGAGAATTAATTCCTCAATTATTTGGTACCGTTCTTGCAGGAACCAAGTATGGAGCACAACAGACGAGGGGTCGTTTTGGATTAGGTAGCAAAATGGTTTTACTTTATGCTATGTCAACTCTAGATTTACCTATTCAAATAACGACTCATCCATTAGATACAGATAAAACCCACCGCGTAAAATTATTTATTGACCTTGAGAAAAATGCTCCAATAATTGTTTCTGATGAAGTTTTCGAAGAAGGGCAGGAAGAATATTTTAAAGATTCAGGTACAGAAATTAAGGTTTCATTTACTGGGAGCTGGAATTTAGCTAAACAGTATGTCCGGGAGTACTTCAGACAGTTAGCTATTATTACACCATACGCAGATATTAGAGTACAGCTACCAGGAGATGAAGCTGGAACTACTGATGTGTTATATTTTCAAAGAGTAGTCGATGATTTACCCAAACCACCCCAAGTTGTGCGGATACATCCATGGGGTACAGATATTTCTTCACTAAGACGGGAAATATCTGATGCTGATGAGGAAAATATGGTGGAATTTTTATCGAATAATTTCATGGGTGTAAATCCAGCATCAGCAGAAGCTTTTTTTAATGAAGTTAATGTCGATCCGATGAAAAAACCGAGTGAACTAACAAGTCCAGAAATCAGAAGAATAGTTCATGACGGATTTAATAGAGCGTTAAAGGAATCAAAGACCAAAAAAAGAAAGAGAGATCGAGTTTTCAAATTTGATGATCCTAAAGGTGATGCCCTTTCACCATTAGGGGCGAATCGTTTGCGAAAGGGTTTAGAAAAAGAACTGGAACCTGATTTTGTAGAAGCACTCACTCGGCCACCTCGCGCCTACGAAGGTCATCCATTTATTATCGAAGCAGCTATTGGCTATGGTGGTGGTGTTACTAAAGCAGCCTCTTCTAAAGGAGTCACAGTAGTTGATAACAGGATAATTTATCGATTTGCAAATCGTATACCATTGATATTTGGTGCGGGAAGTGATTTAATCACAAATATTGCAAATTCAATCAATTGGTCAAATTATGGTTTAACTCGAGGAACTGAACCATTAGCAATTACTGTTTCACTAGTATCCACAAAAATTCCTTTTCCCGAGACCTCTAAAGAGTATATAGACAAAGTTGAAGAAATTGGTATTGAAGTGAAACTTACCTTAGAACAACTTGGTCGAAAACTGAAAACATTTTTGGGTAGAACCCGCAGAAGACAACGAGAACGTCAACGTAAATCAAGATTCGAAAAATATGCACCCCAGACGGTTTACAATTTACTGAAAATCTTGGAAAAAGAAAATTTATGGAATCCCACAACAGGCGTGAATCCATCTAGAATTATTACTGCACTCTCTTCAGGGACTCCACGAATTGATTCTAGTGTGTTACCCCCGGGTAATCCAATATTTAGAGCTCCTATTTGGAGTAAAGTGACCACTCAACAGAAACTACAAAATAATAATATTCATGAAATTTCGACCTTTTTGAAGACACCAAATGCCGAACTGGCAAAAATAATGCGGATTGGTGCTGCTAAGGTTGATCTAATTAAACGCAGGACGATAAATGAACTTGATTTAGCTGGAGAAATTCCCCCACTTGATTCTTCAGTGATACTAGATCCAGATATTGAACGGAGATATCACCAAAGAGATGAAACAGGCAAAGTGACGGAATTTCCTAGAATTTCCAAAGCATTTTCAAGGAGATGGATTAGAAATGCCTATGATTATCTCGTTTCTCCTCCAGACAAATTAGCTAAAGTACAGAGCTTAACTGCAAAATTGTTAGAGGCTGAAAAGTATAATGTTATTAAAAATCTATTTAATACTATCAGTGAGACCGATTTACTTACTGAACTGTCAACATTTTTAGGATCAGGCGCTTTTGGTGAATTTGATATTAGCATGACCGATCAAGACCCAATAACGGTATTTTTTGAAGAAGGAACGAAAGTAGAACATGTAATTTCAGATGAATTAAGCCAAGTTTTTGATGTTAAAAGTGGAGAAATACCAACTGACAGAAAATTAGTGATAAAATTAACCGAAATAATTCCTACCCCAGAAATTCTATACAATTTTGAACCTCTAAAAAAGCGGAAAGTTTCATCAATCCTCGAATTTCTATTAGAAGCTTCACATCCTTCTAGTCCAATAAATGAAAAGGTATTAGCTCCATTGTTAATACAAAATTTTAAAGATAAATTATTAGAAATTATTTCTAAAGATGTTTCATTTGCTGAAATCAAAGTTGATGTCTCCAGTCAGGAATGGATTGATGGATATCTAAGAAATGCATTTAAGAGGAGAAAAA
This sequence comes from uncultured archaeon, assembly GCA_964600735.1. GTDB lineage: Archaea > Asgardarchaeota > Heimdallarchaeia > Heimdallarchaeales > Kariarchaeaceae > LC-2. The sequence goes on along the minus strand of CAZRLL010000010.1, from coordinate 25,022 downwards.
TATCCACCATGAGTGATTTGATTAACGCGGATGATAGTGTTTTAATCGAAATCGGTGAGCTTCAACGAACACTATTTTCAGGTCTAATGAATTCATTTATTCCTGAAGGTGGTGTAATCCAATTAAAGGATTATAATTCACAAAATGCAGAGGAAAAAATTAAATTATTAAAATCTGCAGGTATTACCAGTCTTGAGCTATTTGCTAACAAATCTTCACTAGAAATGGCTGGGGAGAAGAATTACTGGGATTTTGTCGTCTTACTAATAGAAGAGAGCAAACATAGGATTATCGAGCATCTTACTCTCCAAAATAAATTGGGCTCACTAACCCTAATGAAGGAAATATCAGTGGAATTAGAAAATCAGTTGTATGATTTAGGTGTATCTAATACAGTTGATTTATTGAAAAAACCATTGGATAAATTTGAAAGTAAAATTCGTAAACAAGTATTAGATGCAAAACTAAAAATTGGAAGGAACTTTGATGGTTTTCAGAAGAATCATCAGGAGGCATTTAAAAAAGCAGGTATCACGGTTTTAGATGAGCTAGTTTTCAATCCAGATTATTTCTTTGAAAAAGAATTGCCAGAGACTGCAGTAAATGATCTAATAGATGCACTGGAATACTTGATGCTACCTGTTGTATTAATAGCTCCCAATTTAGTATCGTCAATAAATGTTCTCCAAGATGCTGGGGTGACATCAGTTGGAAAATTCCTAGTCTGGCCTAGTTCTGAATTGTCGAGAATTACCGATTTAACTGAAGAGTGGATAAACCTTATTCGAGAGAGTTTTTCGATTGAAGATCTAAAATCTGGTATAAAAACTGACTTACCATCTATTGAGAGCATTTCATATCTCTTTCCAGAGGGTTATATTGATCACTTAACATCGATGGGTCTGAATACTATCCCACAAGCTGCTCAAGTACGCTGGGGAGATTTATTCCCCAAACATAATAGGCTTTGGAGTCAGATAAGAGAAATTGATGGAGTTCTAACCGGTTCATTGAAAAATGTATCAGCTGCGATAATTGATAAGAAGAAACGACCGATTTTAACAACTATTTTTAACGAATTGGAAAATCAGGAAATTAGCACTTTATTGCACTTCATCAAACTCCCTATATCCTCAATTAGTCAGTTGATAAAAGGGAAAAGAAAACAATCATTAATCGAGGAATTTTACCACGATTTAGACAAAATAGAACCAACATTAATTGATAAAGCATCAATACATTACAATGCAATCCTGACCTATAAAGTACTTAATTCAATTAGGGCTCCCTTAGTATATCTAAGTGAGTTTAATAATCGTGACATAGAATTATTAAATACTGATGGGATTAAAACTATTAATCAGTTATACCACTTAGATAATAAAGAAATAGCAAAAATCCTTGGATTATCTCAAAAGATAGTAGAGAGCAAAAAAACGAAATCTGATTTAAAATCGAAAGGAACTCCTCTCGCAAAAATTGATGACAAAAATAAAAATCAATCAATAATTTCTTTTGAAAAAGATGGAATAACGTATTTTACTTCAGATGAAATTAATTCACTTTTATCAAGCGGATATGATACTATTGAGTCTCTCTATTACCTGTCTGATCATAGAACCTTTGAAGTGTCTGGGTTAAATTGGGAAATAATTAACCAATTTAAAAAATTACTCCAATCCCCACCAGTTTTAATCTCATGGAAAAAAATTGTAAAAGAGGAGATAAAAGAAGAAATAGTTGAGGTATCAGAAAAAAGTCTATTTGATCAAAATCCAATTTCTAATAAGGAAACGCTGAATGAAGACGTAAAAGAAAAAGATATACCTAAATTCAGAGAGGTTGAATATTACGATACTTTTAGTTCAAGGGAGCTTGATAAACTAACGAAATCAAATATTACAAGAGTAATTGATTTTATTACTATTCCAGATAAAGACCTTTCAAAGATTCTGGGTTGGGATAATGAATTAACAAAAACTAGGCAATCCACAATTATTCTTCAAGAAGCTGGAATTAGCCTTTCTGATCTGGAAATATTTAGACAGCTTCATCTTGATCATCTTAATGAAATTGGATTGGTCACAATTGAAGATTTGTACTTTACAGCTAAGGAAGAAAGTTGGGACTCAACAATATTGCCTTGGGAACCTATCAATACAGTTAAACAAATAATTCAATTGCATCTGGGGAATGCCGTGGAAGAGCTTGGACAAGATATGGTTGATGTCTTAATTCAGAATGAAATTGAAACTATACTTGATTTATTGCTCACGGGAGATCCAATATTAGAACAAAAAACCGGGTTACCTGCCGAGCGATTTGAAAATCTTAAATACGCACTTGATTTTGGAGAATTAATCCAAGCTTTTGATAAATCTGTTCTATTCACACCCGAATTAAACTTTTTCCAGATAATGAAATTGCGTGACGCAGGATATACAAGAGTACTAGACCTAGTCTTAGGAGATCATGAATCCATATCTAAAGTACTAGAAGTTCCAACTCCCTATGTAAGTAACTTACTAGAACAAATTAATCGAACATCAATTCAAAAGACCGAAGAGGAGAGAGGAGTCCTTATTAAGGACATTAATGCTTTTTCTCGTTCTGACTTAAGGTCTATCGGTAGATCTGGAATATTTGAAATGAATACGATGGATACATTGCAAGAAGTTGTTCATCAGCTCACGCCAGACATATTTCAGGGAGAAGACTATTTACTTAATTCAATAATTGACTTGCAAAAGGTTTGTAGTATACCTTTATCTTACATCGGGGATATGAATGTCAATGAAGTCAAATTGATGAATAAACATCGAGTCTATACGATTGCTGATGCTCTAATGATTGGTTATGAGGATTTAGAAACCGATTATAAGGTTCATACAGCTTTGACTAATATCACGAATTCAATAATGGATCTGAGACCTTTTCTTGCACTGGGAAAATTACCTAGTAAAGCTGTTATGACATCAGATGGAAACGATGATCCATTAATTGATAATTGGTTGAGTAATGGTAAAATGCTCCACCAAAGAACCATGGCAAGTATTCGTTCATTGCTGGCAATACCTATTAGACTAACTAGTTTTGTAAAAAATTACCAAGGTAATATCGAGGAATTGGGAGATACAACAGTTGCAGATATACTTCTAGAATATACGCCAGATGAAGAACATCCAAATGCTCGAATTAAAGAAAAACTAAGAAAACAAGGATCCATTATTAAACTGCTTAGAGAAGGATCAACACCAATAACATTATTGGATCTCGATCCAATTGCCTACAGGACACTATCTGAAAATGGTATAAATACCATGGAAAAAATAATGCTTAACGATGAGAAAATTCTCTCAGGTTTAACGGGTCAAACTCAAAAATTCTGGAAGACGATAAAAGATATATTTGATCCCGAAGTTTTTGAAGCTAGATTAGGTGATATTGGTATCCCAATTGACATATTATCTCTAACAGGAAAGGAGAAAGAAGAACTGTCTGAAATTGGCATTAAATATCTCGATCAAGTAACGGTTTTCGAAGAAACGGAGGGTATTATGGAGAAAATAAGTAAATTTACGAATGGATCCTCTATCTTTCTTGCAGGATCTCCTGGAGAGAGAGAAATTGCAGTTAATTTGGGTGCAATAAATATAATTGAAACAATACTTGCTTTGAGAAAACATGGTGCTGATTCAGAACTGATTGCAGAATCTATAAGTGTAGGGTGGCAGGCTTACAATTTTCACAGATTAGATTTACCAAAAACGATTAAAGCCAAATGCAATAAACTTGGTATTTATTCGATCCAAGACTTGGTCACATACATAATTACGTCTAAAGACCAAAAAATTCCAACTAAATGGTCCGATGTAGCGGTACCCTTTTTAGAATCACCTTTAATTTTACCCCTATCACGTTCCGAGTTACATGAAATCGTAAAGATTAATCGTTGTACTACCATAATTGAAGCATTAACCTCCCCTATGACAATGGGAAAAATAAATAAAATAAAAAAAGAGGTAGAGGCAGGAGCTCCAATTCCTTTAATACCAGAAATAAAATTGACTCCAAAGATTATTAGAACACTATCTCCATCTACTTGGAAAAGATTTGAAAACAGTAATTTCTATCTTCAAGAAATGGTTTCCTCTCCAAGAACAGTTGAAGAATATAAAGGAATAAAACAAAGATATTACCAAGAAATTAGAAATTGGTTGAGAACGCCTCTTTCTAGAATTCACATCAATGGTAAACAAATTATGGATGATTATCCCTTTAAAGAGGATTTTATAAGATTAAACGATTTAATTTTTGACTTACCATCTTTATATTCAGACTATAGAGAGTATGCAACTGAAATGATCAAAACTCTTGAATCTGATAATTTTAATGTTGTTTCAGAAATAATGATAGATCCTGAATTACAGAAATCTGCAGAGACCTCCCTAGGTGTACCCATCCAAGGTTTTCATGATTTATGGACTGCAACTTGGCATGGTAGCAAATTATTATCTCAAATCGAAACAAGTCCGGCAATTGCTTTAAAAAATTATGTAGAAGAATCCATGAAAAGCATTGAAACAATTAATGAGATCACGCCTGTCGAGAAATGGAATCTGATAAGATCAAATATTTATACTATTTCTGATCTATTGCTGTCACCCGAACCTGTACTGGTTAAAAAAGCTGATTTTACCAAGAAAAGAGTTCTTGAACTTCAAAAATTAGCAATCAATACTTTAAATTCACATCCCACTGATAATTCGATTACTTTAAGGAATATTTTCAGGAATTTTGGTGAAACCTTTGATTACTTACCAGATATTTCATTATATACATTTTCACAGCTAAAACCTCATCGGTTAAATGAAGAAATTAAACAGATCGTAAATGTCTCCAAGATATTGTCGTCCCCCTTTATGTACACTGGTATTGCAGAAAATCTTGAGATCGGAGAATTAAAATCGATCTTAGAACTAAATATCTATTCAGTAAGCGAATTCCTTCTCTATCCAGAATCTTTGAAAAGGCTGCCTAAAAAATTATCTACGATTGAGGATAGGTTAAATGTGTTAAGAACTCAATTACATTCAGATCAAGAAGATTTTCCAATAAATGAATTAAAACTTCCCGAATTTCTACAAGAAAAATTCGGTCATATCTCAAAAATATCTGAATTAATATCGTATGTGTTGACATCAAAAGACCCTGAAACATATAGATCACTTTTCCTTAATATGAGGTATTCTGGCCTTGATATCGAATTAATAGAGAAATTCAAGGAAAACAATGTAGAAACAATTTTTGATCTTCTAATTTATTCACCTTCAAAACTAGCTAATATGATTGAAAAACCGACAGAGTGGCTAATTGAATTCAACAAATCATTGGATTTTCCAGAAATGTTGAATAAATTGAACAGTACACCTCTTCAGATAGAGAAAATTGAAAAAATATCTGCAAATGGTTTGAAATGCCTTGTATCTAACAACATTCATACATTGTTGGATCTTAACGATACTCCACCAGATGGACTCAACCGAGCTGACGAAAATTATTTAAAGGGCATTATTCAGCTATTATCTGCACCTAATACATTGTTGACTGTATATAATGGTATTACCGTAAAGGAATTGACTCAAGCAATAGAGCTAGACTTACTTACTGTACGATCTGTAATGCAAAATCATGATAAATTTACATTGACTCTATCTAAATTGTTACGAGAATTTTCGGTTGATGATTTATTATCATTAAAGGATAAACAAAGAAAGTTATCCGGGTTAGAAGATATAAGTGTAAAAGAAGAAAATTTACTTCTTAGCAACGGTATTTTCACATTTGAGCAGTTAGCTAATTTGAAGGTGGATAGATTAAACAAAATCGGACTAAGCATTGAAAAAATCGATGATTTAAATAATGCGCTGAATTCTAATTGGGAGAGTATAATCGATTTAGACCAATCAGCAATTGAGTACGCAAAAGAATCAAAAATCGAATCTGTAGCTGAGTTATTAAGCAATCCAATGCTAAAGTTCTCAATCCCCATTCGAGTCAAAAGAGAAAAAAGGTTAAATAATTTATATGACAAACTACCTCCAATCCTTGCTAAAAAGAAAATCGATACAGTTAGCAATTTAATATCGTCTAAAGTAGTACTGAAGGAATTTGAAAGGGGAAATACTGAGGTTATAGGGATAATTGCTCCTCTCCATTCATGGATAGGAAATATCCCAAATATATCACCTAGGTGGGTAAATAAGCTGGAAGATGCTAATATTAATCGTATCTGGCAATATATTCAAATGGACTCAAATGAGTTGGCTAAAATTTGTTCTTCTTCTGTAAAGGCTCAAAATGACTTACAATCAAGCATAAATCTTTCGGATATTAATAAATCTAGATCCTTTGAGATTCCTGTTGGTTCATCAGAGGACAAGGAATTGCTTCAAAATCATGGTATTTATTCCATAAATGATTTAACACAAAACGGTTGGTTAGATCAATTTATTAATGTATCTTCAGAATTAAAGTCAATACTCAATAGATATAAAGATGTATTATCGACAGAGATATGGAAAGTCAATTCATTTTGGAAGCTTGATGATGAAAAACAACTCCAAATTGCAACTATGGGTAATAATTTATTTGATTTAATCCAGCAAGATGATCCAAACGTATCTGTAATGATGTTGGATGCATTAAACCAAAATTTATCTGAACTCCACCCCATTAATACTTGGATCAACGATGAAAAAGTAATTGAAGAATTATCCGATATGGGTATCAATTCATTGGAGGCTTGGTTATTCAGTAAAACTCAGGGTAAAATAGAACCAAGGCACCATTCGAATACTCTCTTCAGAAGTACTTTAGACATAATTGATGAATTAAGTCCCAAACACATCATCAATGCTTACAGGAATGGCTACACTCATATCTCAGAAATTTTAATGAGCGATCCAGCAGTTATTGCCAAGAGTCTAGGAACTAATCAAGCAAAAGTAACGTCTATGCTTCAAAATATTGTCTCTCTGAAGATGGACCGACCAAAACTACCTGCACTAGGATTGGTTTCTCCAGCCATCTTGGAATCACTGGATAATGCAGGTATTTATTCATGGGCTCAGATTGTGGGTAATGCCACAAAAAATGAAATTAATTCAATCAAGGGCATAACTTGGAATTCAATCTTATCTTTAAAGGAACAAACACAAGTGCCATTATGGTATAGCCTTGAATTACGAAAATTAGGCGTCAACAATTTGGTTAAATTGACAAGTGCTGGAGTGAAAAAAATCGATAGTTTACTAATATTGGGTAGTAAATTTGGAAAATTAATCGGGGATCAAGAAAAAAGCCATTTAATACTTCAATCAATCAGTCGGGCAAATCTGAATAAAGGGAAGAAACATTCGGATACCAAATTATCAGTTTCAGCTAAAATAAAAGCTAGTGACATTTCAAAATATAATAAGGTAGGAATATTATCTCCCATTGATATTATCTTGAAATCCCATTCTGTAGGAAAAACATCACCTTTAAATGACGGGATTAATGATTGGGAAAGATTGACTGAATTTGCTATTGATAGTATTGAGTTCCCGGATAAAGTCATTGAAACACTAAAATCAATGAGTATAAACCAAGTCAAAGATGCAATCTTGATGCCTGATAGTGTATTAAGAGAAGCTGGAGCAACAAATAATCAGATCAAATTATTCCGAAAATCATTAAACCGGAAAAAAGGATGGAAACCTGCTAAAGTCCCTAAAAAGCAAGTTAAGAAAAAAGCAATTACTCCCAAAAAGAAACCAGCGAAATCTAAAACTAAAAAAGTAAAAAAATCAATCACAAGTAAGAAAAAACCTGTAACTAAAAAAGGGGTAAAAAAGAAGAAGACAACAAAAAAGAAGAAATCTACTAAAAGTAGAACCAAAAAAGCTTCTGTAAAAAAATCTTAATTGGAGTGGTATAAATTTCTGTAAAAATAATTAATTGTATAAATTCTCTCGGTATACCATCAGTTCAGAAAAAAATTGAAATTGATCTAACTACCAATGTAATTGAGTTAAAAAGACATTTGAGGGATGAATTCGAGTTCAAAAATCTTAAATTTATCGTATTTCTAAAAAGTAATAAAAAATGGCACATTTTACATGAAGACAAAGCACCTTTGTCTAATTACCCATTCGATGGGAATGGATTAAATATTGATATCAAAAGACAAATATCGCTGGAGCAAATTAAGAAAATAAACCAAGATGTGTCAAAAGATAAAATAGTTGAATACCCTTATGGTATTTTACACGTAGAGATGGCAAATGCTGATAAAACAAGACAATTACTAGTTAATGAGGCTAGGAGATTTATAGATAATGCACTTCGAGATCCATCCAATGTATCATTTTCTATACCCAGCAGATCTGGTGATAATATAGGTTTTGATGAGGATTCTGAACTTGTACTGCTGGGTAAACAAAGAATTGCAAGACAGTTCAGAAATCTATCCTCTGTAAAATCAGTACAGCAATTAACCCAGTTGATGAAGATATTGCATGAAGTTCTGCTAAGAGATATTCACAGTACTAAACGAGATCTATTTTATATGGATGTTAATGCATTTGAGACCCAAAGCACATCTGATAATCTAGTAGAAGATATGGGAGCTTTACTTCAAGTAACTAGGTCTTCTATGAACATCACCGCTTCATCAAAGGGTGTAGTTATTGGTCATATCGAATTTACCGAAAAAGGTGATTATATCGATTGTAGGCAGATAGGAAGTGGTAAGTCGATAACTCCAAATATAGATGATATTGATAATATGGACAGTGATGCAGAGTTTGTACTAGTTGTAGAAAAAGATGCAATATTTAACCGCTTAGCAGAGGATCAGTTTTACGATTATGTACCATCCGTACTAATTACTGCCAAAGGGCAGCCAGACATGGCCACACGTATGTTTATTAAGAAGATAAATGATGAATTAAAAATACCAATCTTAGCGATAATGGATGCGGATGTCTATGGATTTGAAATCCTTAGAGTTTACTCGGTTGGATCAAAAGCTCTTTCATTTGAAGCTTCAAATCTAGCTGTACCCAGTATCAAATGGTTGGGACTCTTGCCCTCAGATCTTGAAGAGAGCTCAGGCTTTGGTATACCCAAATCTGTTCATCTTAAAATGACTAAATCAGATGAACATCGGACTAAACTTCTTTTAGAAGAGGAATTTGTCAAAAGAAAACCCAAATGGAGAGAACAGATACAAAAATTACTTGATTTGGGAGTTAAAGCTGAAATTCAGGCTTTAAATGCACGTGATCCACAATATATTACCAATCATTATTTACCTGCAAAATTAGAGAGTGGAGATTTAATTTAGCCTAATATTTGATCTTTAATAACTCACCTCAGGATAAATTGAAATCATGTTTGATAAAAATTAAAAAATTTCTTGGGAAATGCCTCTGGTAATTCGTCAGAATGTCTTTTTGTACGAATGTTCGCGTCTGTTGGTATCCAAATATCTACAATTATATTATCTGTTGTCTTACTAGGTATGCCCTCTGGGAATACTTCAATTGGATGTGTAATAATATTTAAATTCTTATCTTCCAAGTATTTTCCAACAATTTTATAAGAATCCCCAATGGATTGGTAGGGGCCTTGATGCGTAATAAATGCATAATCAGCAACTTTAAATCTGTGATATAAAAATTCTTGGTGAAACCGTGGATTTCGGATAATATCGGTTGGTGGCTCAGGAACCAGTCTACCATATATCCAATTGGTTAATTCCCCATCAACAATAATTTTGAATAAACACGGATCTCCCAAATATTCATCAATCAAATATGGGGGAAAATTAGCATCTAAGAACAAGTTGCTAAAAACCTGATCATAAGTTAATTCTACCATATTTGATACAACAGCTAAATTATCCTGAAAAATCATATAAGTAATCATCAAATCACAGTAAAAAAAACAACCGAACCAAGCCAAGCATTGATTTTCAATTATTATAGTTCATGTTTATCTTTACATTTTATGACGCTTTTTCTATGATCTAAATTCAATAAAAGGAGTTTAGCCATTTTGTTTGTTCTTATCTTTTAAGAAATACAGGCCCTCTAATATGTGTAATTCATTCAAATTATTTAATTCTTCAAACGTTATCCAATTTAGTTTTCCGTTCTCCCATTCCTCATTACCTTTAATTTCTCTATCTTGATAAAACTCTAAGGTTTTAACTTTTGTTAATAATTGAATTCCCAGATTTTCTGCATCTCTAATAATGGCGATTAACCTAAAGGTTGATTTATCAATACATAAATCAGTCTCCTCATGTATTTCCCTAAGACACGCTTGCATCTTTTCCGCTGGAAACTATCAGAGTCGTACTACTCTTTTTTCTTTCATTTTTTTCAAATCCCATTCATCTTGAGTGGTTTAATGGAACTTTTGACATATATATATATGTTATATAATTTTATTTGATTTAATAGATAGATATTTTTACTGTTGTTTTTTTAGGAATATTGTAAGAAATAAACATTTTTACAAATATTTCTAGGATTATTGTAATAAGTAATAGGATAAAGGATTTATCAATATCATTTTTATCTATGATATTTTTACTTACTTTACCTTTTACTGGTGATTTTTTAGGAATATTGTAAAGAGTAATAAGAGAGAGAATTATGATTTCAAAAATTTTGCTTGATGAAATTCCGAATCGTGATTTAGCTAAAAGAATTGTATTACGATTATTGGGACAGGGGCTACCAGAGGTTATGTATGTCCTGCAAATGTTATTCCCCAATTCGCCAGCAATGCGTATTAGATCAATGGCAGAAGACCTTTCTGCTAATCATGATAATGCAGAAGGAGAATTTTTAGGATTAATAGAATCAGATGAAGCGGAAACAGACGTATTCGAGGGTTTATCAAGTGCTAATATTGATCCTGAGTTGATAATGGCCAGATCTAGCCATGATCCATCAAAATTTAATTTGACATTAACTTGCTTGAGAACTCCATTCAAGGAGTTCTTTGATGAGTGCAAAGAAATCACCTGTGAAAAGTGTATAGAAGGTCGTATTACAGATTTTCAGACGAAAGATAAACAGTCAAAAAACCCCTGGTTGATAAAAATAGATCGGGTGGAACAAAGAAGACTAGATATTTGTAAGAATTGCGGTCAAATACTTAAAAAGGGCAAAATTAATTTGCAAAATGAGAGATTGCTCTACAAATGCGACTACTGTGGGCATACAGGCTGGACAAAGGCTAAATAAGTAGAAGTAGCAAAAAATACATTATATGGATAGTTTTGAATCCCGTACAGTATTTTCAATCGGCGGTTATTTATCTTTTAATCTCGTGTCTAAATTTTCTAATTATTTGTTAACATTAATAAAAATTAACAGGAACAATGAGAAGATAATTTAAACACATAGTCATTAACTAGTATATAGTTTTAATCAATCTTGGTGGGTAACTTGGTTCAAGAAACTAGTAGTCGAATTTCAATAACTGAAAGAGCCATGGCTGCAGAGGAAATGCTAAGAAATGGGATAAGTCAGGGAAACGCTTCAGATTTTATCAATGGCTACAGTGAGTATGAACAGGCTATTTTGTTATATGAGGGAGTCGGTAAGGTCAAGGAGAGTCGTAAACTCTTAAGTAGATTAGAAAAGATCTTGGGTGTAGTTATCGATAGAGGTGATCCTGAAGCACCATATTATTCAAAATTAGGACCATTTTTCATTTTATATGCAAGACACTTTCAGGCAAGAATACTAGAGATGTTGAATATTGATCTAACAGGTGCTACAGCATCGAGAGTGGCAGCATTAGATTTTGCCATAGGTGTTGAGTGGATTGAACAGGTTCTAAATATAATGGTAGATCTGCTTATCGAAGGATATGTGGAACACTGTTTAAGATATCTTAAGTTTACCAAAGACAAAAGGGAAGAGCTAATTGAAGAAATTGCTCAACAAATCGAAGAAACACAAGAAGAACAGAGCTGGTGGAGTAAGAAGCCGGATCCTAATAAGACTGCTAAAGTAATTTACCAATCATTTCTTCATCTGCTTGGTCTTATGGTAGAAAGATACAACAAGGGTTCCAGTTTCTTAATTGATGGTTCCGGAGTTTTAAGCAAGCTACGTACTGCAGTAAAATCTGATTTTGATTATCTGGATCAGAGATTGATGGCTTTGGAAGCCAATATTCGAGCATCTCAATCAGATGAAGTAAACAAACCCACAGAATCCCATGTAAAATCAAAAATCATTCCTTATACTATAATGGATGACCCAAAGTTCAGACAGTTAGAAGACCTACTGCAGGGATTCCTCAAACATAAGGGATTTAATCTAAATGTAGCGGTCGGTGAAATACCTATTTTGGGAGCTAATCCCGCTGGATCACCACACCTATCAATTATTGGCCAGACTGGAGTTGGAAAGACAACTCTAACTAAACATGTACTAAGGGAAAATATAAGGGTCCAAGATGCAGCTGTAGTAGTGTTTGATCACCACTTTGAGTATGCAGATTTAGCTGATCACATTATCCAAATAGGAGGAGAGCAAAGGTCTGAAACCACTCGTTATTTTGGTGTGGATGAAATAGGAGAAACATTCAGGGAAGCACAAAAATTCATTCAAGACCAGCAAAAAGTATTCTCAGCTGAAGGAGCAAAACCTGAGGATCTTGCTAATAAAATCCAAGAATACGAAGAACAAACCAGACCAACAATTACTCGATTTATAGTGGATACAGTAGAGGGACTTCTAAATAGGGAAGAGGAATCTGTCGCTCCAATTGCCGCGGGAGAAACAATTATCTATTGGATCGTTATGGATGATGCCTGGGTAGCAACCACCATTGTTTCAACTATTATCAAACATGTTTTACAAATGGCCATTCATGAGAGACTACCACCCAAAACCATCTGTGTAACTGAAGAAGCACAACGGTTATCTGGAGATTCTTGGGTTAGGAATGTTAGCAGTGAGGGAAGAAAATTTGGTTTATTCCTAATCAGCATAAGTCAAGTCCCAGAGTTCGATCCTGTTGTTGTTTCGAATTCAGAATTAGCATTATTCCGTCTGAGAAGGATCGACAAAGATAGCCCCATCTACGAATTATTCACTGGTGACGCCAAATCAATGGTTTCTCAGTTAGAAACCGGAGAGTACCTAGCCTACCACAAAGCCAAAAGATCATGGGCCTTGTCCTATAATCCAGAAGCCTTATCCCCTATTCATGCCAAGGAAACTATAAATTCAAAAGCGGACCAATTAAAGGAATTATTAGGTCAATAATACTAATGTCCAAATTATTATTATGCCAAGATATTTGTATCTACATCGATTATCATCCATTCATTTCAAGGAAACTATAATTTCCAAGGCAAGTCAATTGGAAGTACATTGAGATAAATATTTCCAAATATAAAATTATGTAACTTTTTGTTGATAAAATTTCCATCAAAAATATCAGGATTGAGAACAAGAAATATAATAATTTATAATTATGAAAGATAAGGTGGAAGATACAAAAAGACTTCGCACAAAGATTCGACTCGATTTAAACGATGTGAGAATTCAAATCGAAGAGCTCGAAGAAATTGTAAAGAGGGATAAATCAAAGGAAAGTAAGGAAACTCTTCAAAAACTCATCGAATATGAGCAGAAACTAAAGGATCAATACGAGAAGATGACCGGGATTACTCTTGATCAGGCAAGACAATTGATCCGAACACGTGATTTTGAAGGTGACATCCCCCGATTTCCAAATTTTTTAGGTTTACTCGCTGGTCTTTTGTTTGGTTGGGGATTTTATAATGCCTTGCTTCAAGGAATAGTTGGTTTTGACCCTATTAATGTATTGGATTATTTTACCGATGTTGATAAAGATGTAGCAACTCCTTTAGTACTGATTGGAGGTCTAACGTATACAAGTTCAAATCAACTGATAATTTATCCCATTGCAGCTTCTCTATTATTGTTCTTTCTGCGGGGAATATTGTCTAAAAGACGCTGGAGGCTCATCGAATTTATGGATTCCATTTCCTTTATTGCAGTAGGGGCTTTTTTTGTTTATCTTATTGAATTTCCAGACACTAATGAGGATGTAGTTGAAGCATTTGAGGATAATATGCAGATTCTGGGTCTGATTTTATTGGGTGCGGGATTTTTGATATTTTTATCCTCATTTGATGTCCAGGGTATTTTTAGCAAGTTGCTTAAAATGCTAAGTGGTGGATTAATAATTTCTAGCTCAGTTCAGTTTTTACTTATTACTCTTGATGATAATTTAGCTGTAGATATGAAGGTCCTGTGGCCTTGGTTGATAGGACCTCTAGTATTAGCTGGATTCATCACTTCCTTGTTTGAATTTGTGCAATTACGCAAATGATACTACAAATCTCTGCATTGTAAATACCTCAATTGTCTGATCGGAAATATGGTCCTCAAACATTTTCAATATAGTTTAATCTCTTGAATTGAGGAAATTCTATGAAATTATCGTAATATCGTTTCATTTCGGAAAATGCAGTCCATTGCCACCTGTATCCCCCTTTAATTTGATTTTCTTCACTGACTGCATTAATTTCTCCTTCAAAATAATCACAACCACATTTCATACTGACAAGATCAAAAGAATTAATTTTCGTCTGAGTTAAATCACCTAGTTTAGCGATAATTCTGATGACATTTCGGATAGGTATCCAATCACCATTGGATGGCAATCTTACGTCTTCTAGGGATATATTCAATTTTTTTAAGAGATAATTTGCGTCAGATAACGGAGAAAATTGATTTGATAGATTAAGCAATATTTCAATTGATTTCTTCAATCTATCGGAATAAGCATTGGAATTCTTTTCAATTGCTTCAAAGGTTTTCTTACTAATTCCCACAATTTTACTTATATTTATCATGATATAAAATCAGAAGGTTTGGTTTTTGTTACTTACCTAATCTATTGGTTCCAGTTCCATAAGTATTGCACTCTCCCCATCAGAATAATAATGGGATATTACCTTTGCTCTGATAAAATCAAGGTTTTCATATAATTTTATTGCACCAATATTGCTCTCTCTTACCTCAAGAGTTATTTTTTTGATGTCACCAATATTATTAAGTATATCTAAAATATAAATCATTAATTTTTTCCCAATACCCAATCTTCTATATTCCGGTAGAACAGCAATAGATATCACATGACCATTAGATTTGACTCTAGGTCGCCAAGGTGTGATTGACGATTTTTCCAATCTAATAATATTATATCCCACAATTTTTCCATCGAATTCTGCAATAGCACTAGATTCATTCCAAGATTTGATTAATTCTATAAAGTAAGCCACTGGATAGTTTTCCGGTAGACACTTTCGATTTATATGTACTATATCCTCGAGATCTGAAATTCTTGGTGGCCTAATGGTTAAATTATCTACCATTTAACTATCTTTATGATTTTTTGATGTGATTAAAAGCAATCGATAGATATTTGAATCGTAATAATTTTATTAATAATAATTGCAAGATCTAATGTTTAATGGATTATCAAAGGTTTTCCAGTTATCATTGTCTAATTTCAAATATTTTTATAGATTAAATTCTAAGGAGGTAATATGGACCAACCCGGATCACTTATTTGTTGGAATTGTGGCAAACGTACTGATCCGGGTAATTGTATATATTGTAAAGTAGAGATACTTAGTCCTTATCAGGTTCAAGAAGATAAAATTCAAAAAAAACATATCATCGAAATCAGAAAACGGGGCCGTAAAGTATTACAATTAGATTTAGATAATTTATCCGAAATTGTGGCTCAACATTTCACCATTAAGAATTCATTGCTTATGGCATCACCAGAATTCTTGGTTGTAAATCCAGGTGCAAATTTAGGTGATTGTTTTTCAAATCTTGTTGATGATAGCTCAAATTTGTTAGATGGATTAACACCAAAAATAACTAGTGTAAAAGGTTCTACTACAGATTTAATAATAAAGTATATTTATATCGAACCCGCAGAAAGGGTTGAAGTTCGTAAAATTTTACTATTCATCATATTTACATATATGAGTGCCTTATTTGCAGGACTGTATAACTATACCCGATATACACGAGCTCAAGGAAAAGAATTGAGTCATCCCACAATATTTAATATATCGATTTCAATGAATTCCATTGCCTATGCGGTTGTATTCGCCTCTATTATTATAATAATTCTATTTATTAAAGATTTTATCCAGATTTATACTGCATTTAGAAGTGAAAAAATCAAATTGTCTACCTATTTCCTTCCAGCTCCTCCCATCTTTGAAATTGGGACGTTAGGTAGTTTTTTGCATCAAAGAGGGATTCACCAGACGAGGAAGTCCTTGTTTTACACTGTTTTGTTTGGTCCGATTTTTGGCTGGTTAGTATCCTCTGCAATAATTTTATTTAGTTTACATCTGGCAATTCAGGATCCCAGTGCCGCTAATAGCTATGCCTCTCATTCAATAGTTGCCAAAGGATCATTCGAACCACTTGGGTTAAATTTTTTGGCGAATTTAGCAAACTCACTTGGATTATGGAATGGTGATTTATCAAAACCAATTACTCAACAATATCTATTACATCCAATAACCATCGCGGGATTGGCTGGATTTTATATATGTGGTTTAAATCTGCTTCCCGCAGCTCACTTAAATGGGGGATATTTGGTGCGTGCCAAATTTAGTCAAAGAATTCACAGAATACTAACCTATTTAGTCATTATAATTATAATAAGTGTACATTGGCTGGTGGCCATACTGCTTCTATTGCTAAACGATAGATTTGGAACTCCTGAAATATTGAATGAAGAGAGTATCATGCCCAAAACTACGCGATATTGGTTCATAATTGCCATGATTATTGCTGTTTTATCATTTCCAGTAAGAATTTAGGAATAATTTTTGGAGATTAAATTGATTAATATTATGAGATAAAGCTAAGAGTTATTTTAAGATTAAAAATTATCAACCTGTGGAGATAAAAAAGGAATATGTGGAATACGCATATTTTGGGATTTTCATTATATTTGTTGGACTGTTTTTTACAGGAACTTTTGGTAACGCTACCGGGTTGACACTTGTTGTTATCGATAATTCCGATCCGAACAGTATGTTTCCAACATATTTTCAGGGCGATCTATTTATCATTCATCACTCCGATCCGTCAAAAATAGAATTAGGAGATGTAATTGTTTATGATAAGAATGGTGGTGAAAAAGTGATACATCGAGTCATAGACATCCTAAAAATAGATGATAAGTATTTTTACCGAGTAAAAGGTGACAATCCTAAAAGTAATCCCACTCCAGATCAAATTCATCCATCAAATACCTATCTAATCCCGTATGATATGATATTAGGTAAAGTAATAATCAGAATGCCTTATCTCGGTCATTTATCACTGGCTATGCAACGTAATGTTGGTATTAGGATCTTAGTTTATCTGTTAGCCTTTATTATTGCAGTAGCAATTGTATTTTGGCCTGAAGATGAGGAGGAAAAGGAAAAGAAAGACGAACATTATGAATTATCAATTAGTTCGTTTAAAAATCGGATAATACCGTTTTTAGGATTTCCCAAGAAGTTAATTTACAAATTTAATAATAGTCCCAAGAAAATATATATAGCAAGCATTGGCTTACTTTGCTTGCTTTTACTGTTAATTCCTGCAATTGTACCTAATTTTCTTCCCACTAAGTATGATCAAGATGATATTGGAGTGACTGATATTGGTATTAATTCTACAACGGTCGTACCCCTTAACGATAAAATTGGCAATACTAATTTTAGTGGAGTATTCATGCAGGCCCGAATAACGATTTACGATAATGCAGGGATATGGACAAATGTAAAGGAATTTACCCTTGAAATATTTGAAGATGCTAATGATAAGAGTTCAAGGATCAGTAAAACTGTATGGAATTCATTGCATGCGTTTAAGGGAAGCATCATGGTTGGTGGTTCAGTTATTATTGATGTAGCAGATGTACCTGTAGAACCTACGTCGTTAGATATCGTTGTCACCTTGAAAATACGCAATTTTTATCAAATAGAATACCTTTTTTTCACAACCTCATTTGATTATATCCCAAAATAACAATTATTATTTAATATTTTGAAGATTTTTATAGTCAGAAATCGTGTTTTAAAACCCACCTAATATTTACTTTTGATAAGAAAAAATAATTTGTTATCCACTCACGAGTTGAAAACAATGTTACGATTGTAAAATATAGCATGTAGATGATAATAAAATATAAATATCAAGTCATATTCTACTAAATAAGTAAGAAGTCCTGATCATACACAAAAAAACAGTTGTTTTCTTATTGGGATGGATTTTTACACCCTCATGGTGAATAAAAAATATGTTCAAGATGATTAATCGTTCTAAAAAAGCAGTATCTCCTGTAATCGCAGTAGTACTACTTATCGCGCTCACAGTAGCTGCTGCAGCAGTTATCTGGGCAATCACTTCTGGCTACCTAAGTGGAGGATCTGCCAGTCTTAATGTAAAAACTAATAATGGAGGTTCCATTGATTCTACAGGTAAGAATTTAACTATTACCTTAGTTCTAGATGCATCGGAAACCATTTCTCTTACAAAGGCAAGTTTGAGTGGAAACAATTTGGCTATTCCAAATGATACTGGAGTTGTACCATCTGCTGACCTAGATTCAGGTGACAATTCAGTTACAATTACATTTACTACAACGGGTACTTGGGCCACCGGATCATATAATCTAGCAATTAGTTGGAATGCAGATGGTGGAAGTAATAAAATACTATCTTTATCAATAAATGCATCATAATCCATCCAAAGCATCTAAATTTAATCTTTCAATATAAATAAAAATATATCCATTTCAATTTTATCAATATTTCAAATTCTATTGTAACTCAAAGACAAGATTATATGCTATTTATTTCAGCATAACTTGTAGCGATTATGAAACCAAGACTATTTCTGATTGTATTTATTTTTGTTATAATTATTTTTCAAGTAGCAAATTCTTATGGGATCCCATTGTACGGAGATCCTCCAGAAGATGAAAGACCATTACTGCAGATTCTCAAATGGGCATCCGAAACTGAATTAAAGGTAGACGAAAATATTACAGTTCATGTAAATATAACCAATTGGAGTCTGAAAACGGCATTTAATTTAACAATTATCGAACCCCGATTTAGTGAGTGGACTGTGAATAATATCCAGACATATGAGAAATACATTTACGTGGTTGTTGAACCTAATGCAAGCATATATTATGAGTATACTTTTCAGATTAAAAATGAAGGTGATTATGTGATTCATCCCACAACTATTGATTATTTTGATGAAAATAATTATCCATATTTTGCTACAACATATCATATTGAATTAAGTACTTACCAGGAAGAACCACTCGTGGATATTAGTGATTTATGGGAGAACATTCTTCAAATAAGTGCAGTAATTGTATTAATTCCCATTGTAATTTTAATAGTCAATCGAGTGATTTGGAGAAGAAACTGATGCCTATAGTTAATTTGTTGAACAATACTGATCGAAGATATATTTTGGTTGGAGGAAAAGGAGGAACAGGAAAAACTAGTATCTCATCATCGATTGCACTTAAATTTGCTTTAACTGGTCAAAAAACCTTAATAATTTCCACAGACCCCGCACACTCATTATCAGACTCCTTTGATCAAAATTTAGCTGGAGGTAGTCCAGTAAAGATAGAGGGAATTGATAATTTATATGCCATAGAGATCAATCCAGAAGATGCAGGAGGTGATTTCAAAGCACTTGCGGGAATGGAAGGAGATGAAGAATCTCTTGATGAGATGATGAGTGGGTTAAACTCATTGGGTTTGGATGACTTTGGTGATTTAATGGAAACTGTTCCTCCTGGTATGGATGAGGCAGTTGCACTGGCTAAGGTAATTCAATTCATAGAGAGTGACGAATATTCAAGTTATGATCGAATAATATTCGATACCGCCCCTACGGGTCATACTCTAAGATTACTATCATTGCCTGATTTTCTGGATTCATTCGTCGGTAAATTATTAAAACTTAGGGTAAAGATATCCAATGCTACATCTGCTTTCAAAAGTTTACTAGGTATGCAAGCCCAAAGAGACAATACTGTCGAAATACTGGAGAACTTAAAAGCTAGCATGAATGTGGTCAGAAAGCTTTTCCGTAATCAGGAAAAAACTGAATTTATTATTGCTACCATTCCCACAATAATGGCAATAAATGAATCTGAAAGATTGGCTGATCACTTAAAATTAGAGGATATTCCAGTAAAAAACTTGATTGTGAATCAGATCATGCCGGATAATATTGAATGCAAATTTTGTAGTGTGAGATCCGAAGGTCAGAAGCAAAATCTTGCCTATATTCACACTTTATTCGAAGAATACAGAATAACAGAGGTACCTTTTTTCGACAAAGAAATTAGGGGAATAGAGGGATTGAAAAGAATGGGAAAAGTTGTTCTAGCAGATTAGATAGAAATTAATTATGATTGATTTTATTCTAATGTAAATCTATGGATTATTTCTCGTAATTCTTGAGCTAATAAAGATAATTCGTTGGAAGTCTGTGAAATCTCCTTTAGCATAATCACCTGTTCTGCAGTCGCCGCATTAGCTTCTTCACTTCCAGCAGCAGTATTCTCAGCAACTTCTTTGGTTATATTAACCTCTTTTCTGATTTCTTCTACAGTATTTTTAATATTATACTCGATCTCTTGGATTAATTCTGCTATCTGGGTAGCGGATGCCTTGGTATCTTCTGAAAGTGTGCGAACTTCTTCAGCCACTACATTAAATCCAAGTCCAAATTTACCAGCTTTTGCAGCTTCAATAGATGCATTCAAACCTAATATATTAGTACGCTTTGCTACTTTTAATACAAAATTAGAGGTTTCACCGATCTGTCTTGCTGCTTTCTCCACATCTGTTAAATGATCATCCAGCTTGATCTGTACCCGGTTGAGTAGTAAATTCTGTTCAGCAGAACCCGCAGAAAATTCTCTAACCGTATCTGCTACTTCAATTACAGATGCTGATGCCTCCTCTGATCCCGCAGCAAGTTCTTCGGCTATTCCTGCTAATCTTTCTGATATATTTTGCTGTGTTTGTAAAATATTCCTCAAATTATTAACAGTATCATCAAAACCTTGTGACATTTGTCCAAATTCATTACTGGAATATTTTTTGGATTTTCCTAATACAGCAAGATTGCCTTTTTTCAGTTCATTATATTTTTTATTAATTGATGATAGTGAAGCAACTATCTGAAGAATGACAAAAAGAATAATGATGAGCATTACAACAATTAAAATGCCTGATATTAACTGCATCTCCCGATTAAATTGGTCATTAATATCATCTTTTATCTGATCGAATTTGAGGTTAAATTCTTCATTATCATCTTCTATCTCTTCATTGATAATATCAATTTTGGAATCTATTAAATCTAAAATTCCCAGCAAATCATCTTCAGTTGAATTGTCCAATAAGATTACAATAGCATCCTGCATATCTTTGAGCTCTAATTTGGCAGTGCCACTATTGATCGTCTCCAAATCTTCTGTGGCCTTTTCATCAATTATTTGTCGACCAAAGATATCTTCTCTACTGATTTTTTCTTGCCAGAAAAGATCATAATTCTCCTTTTCCCGTTGAAACATCTTTATAACAGTAGAATCAACCTGAAGGTCGAATAATTCAAAAGGGCTTTCTTCTGTATCAACCTGCAACACCGTTTTATTCCACAGAGTCGCCAAATTTAAAAATACCATCTCTTCTCCAAGAAGGGCTGTTTTGTGCAAATCCATTAATATTTCAGAATCAAATTTATTATAAATGGATGCCCTATCTTCAATCTTATCCATTATTTCTTGGGTATCCAAGATATAGGCACTTTGTAAAAATAATGCACCAGCAGTAAATACAACTATCATAAATAATCTAAATTTAACGTTGAAAAGGATACTCAAACCAACTATGATTATCACCTAAAATCTGGGGCTATCATGTCCATATTTGATGAGTAGTTAAAAAGTATAAGGGAAAGATTTGTCTATATATGGTTTTTTCTTAAAATTTTCTTATGCCCCCCGATGGTGACAGGGATAATAAGTAGCTACTAATGTTGTAAAACTACGGAGTAGCGGTGGCATGAGCCCACCAGTAATAAAAAGAGTCCTTTGAGTCTAAACTTCATACGAAAAAAATTAACTTTTTTTAATCACGATTGTAACAATAGTAATTTCAATGCTAAGATCTCAATTAAACCAAGCCTTAGAAATTTCCTTAATTGTTATTTCAATATTCTCTTCTGTAATATGTCGATGAGTTGTCATCCTTACTAAGTCAGTACCAATTGGAACAATCAGTATTCCTTTGGATGCTAACCGAGAAACGGCCTCATCCGAATTTCTTAGAATTGAGCGAATATCAGCAACCACAATATTTGTTTGGGAAGGCCATACATTTATTCCTAATTCCGACAATCCTACAGCTAAATTTCTAGCATTAATATGATCATTTACCAATCTCTCACACATCTTTTTCAGTGCAATCAAACCTGGTGCTGCGATTATACCTACTTGTCTCATTCCACCCCCAAGCATCTTTCTCTTCTTCCTAGCTTGATCTATAAAATCGGCAGTACCAGCGACAATTGATCCAACTGGCGCACTTAATCCTTTAGATAAACAGATTTGAACAGAATTTACATGTTTTGTAAACTTTGTTACTTTTTCATTATGGTAAATTACTGCATTAAAGAGACGAGCCCCGTCTAGATGTACATTTATTTCTAATTCATGAGCAAAATTAGCCATCTCACCGATTTGATTGGATGATAATGCAACACCTCCATGTCGATTATGCGTGTTTTCCAAGCAAAACAGAGAAGTCTGTGGAAAATGAATATCCTGTGGACGAATGAATTTTTCAAAATTTGACCTCGAAATATAACCGTCTGTGGATGGAATTGGTCTTGGTATATTTTCACCGATAGCAGATAATCCCCCAACTTCATAGTAATAAATATGTGAATCTTGCTCAACAATGATTTCATCACCCAACCTGGTTTGTGCAAGTACTGAAACCAGGTTCCCTTGAGTGCCACTACTTACGAATAGAGCATTTTCTTTACCTAGCAGGTTTGCAGCATATTCCTCTAATTCATTTACAGTGGGATCATCCCCGAAAACATCATCGCCAACTTTGGCCTTAGCAGATGCTTCTCGCATTTCTTCTGTTGGCTGGGTTACAGTGTCACTTCTTAAATCAATTAAATTCT